>NZ_JABSOV010000067.1 GCF_013215345.1 Colwellia sp.
CTTTCAAATCGTTTTTAGTCGAAAGATCTGATCGCAAGGTGGGCAGTTAGTTCAATCCTTATCCAGTTTTCAGGTTAAGTAAGCAAAAGCAGCCGATAAGGCTGCTTTTTTTTGCAAAAACTTAGTGAATACTTAATTGATTTCTTAACGAATAAATAACTTATAAAAGAGTCTATGCATCCATTTGCCATAGGGCGGAAAGATAAACTTACCACTCGATAACTTTCCTACTTTATGAATCGATTTTGCTTGTGAAAAAGTTTGAAAACCTTCTAAACCGTGATAATGCCCCATACCTGAGTCACCCACGCCACCGAAAGGAAGCTCTCCTTGAGCCAGGTGAATAATAGTATTATTAATACAGATACCACCCGAATGGGTTTGATATGAAACTAATTCTTGCTCTGTTTTATTAAAACTAAATAGATACAGCGCTAATGGTCGAGGACGTTCATTAATATAATCAATGGCTTGCTCAAGGCTGTTATAGGTCACTAAAGGCAGAATTGGGCCAAATATTTCTTCTGTTATTACTCGGGCATTACTTTGACAATTTTCGATAATAACCGGCGGCATTTTTCTGCTGTTATCAAAGACTTCGTTAGCAGGATTTACATAAGTCAGCTTAGCGCCACTTTTTATGGCATCGTCAAGTAATGACTGTAAGCGTTGGTACTGTGAATCATTAATAATATTGGAGTAATCCGGGTTATCTTTAACGCTAGGGTACATACGGCTAAATGCTTTAATGTAAGCACTGATAAATTCATCTTTTCTATGCTCTGGGCACAAGACATAATCAGGAGCTACACAGGTTTGCCCTGCATTCAGTGACTTACCAAAACAAATTCGCTCTGCCGCTAAGTCCATATCAACGTTATCAGTAATGATCACCGGCGATTTTCCACCTAACTCTAAAGTTACTGGTGTTAAATTTTTCGCCGCAGCCGCCATCACTAATCGCCCGACATTGGTAGAGCCAGTAAAAAATAGATGATCAAAATTAAGCTGAGAGAACACAGTGGAAACTTGTGTTTCTCCTGTTATCACAGCAACCTGATCTTGTACAAAGACTTTACTCAATACCTCTGTTAAACATTGATTAAACCTTGGGGTAAACTCAGAGAGCTTTATCATCACACGATTTCCCGCGGCGATGGCAGTAATCAGAGGGCTTAGACTCAAATATAATGGATAGTTCCACGGCACCATGATGCCAACAACACCTAGAGGCTGATAGATCACTTTATTACTGGCGGGTTGAAATATGACAGCAACTTTACGTCTTGATGCTTTACTCCAACTTTTAATTTGTTTTGTGCTCGAGTTAATCGCTTCAACCAAGGTTAACAGCTCAGAAATTCTCGTTTCATCATGAGAACGATGACCAAAATCAGCACTTAATGTAGTAATTAAAGCCTGCTGCTCTGCTAATAACACTAACTTCAATTGCTTTAACTGCGCAATGCGAGATGGAATATCAGGGTATTTATTAGCGGTAAAAGCTAAGCGTTGCGCAGCAAAAGTCTGCTCTATTTCCACCAGCGGAGTTTGTGGAAATTCATTATTTTCTTGATTGGCTTGAATCGCTTGAATCGCTTGAATGGTCATTTAATACTCGATACAGAATTTAAAAAATCTTATAGCTATCTTAAGTACCTAAACTACACCACTAATTGGCTAAGGCATAGGTACTTCAAGATAAATGTTACTGCGCCAAAGTTACCATGGCGCGTTTATAGCTTTAGTATTAACATTAATACGAACATTAATAGCTATGACTAAGGCGACAAATACTACTTAGTTCGCTCTAACAAACACTTGGCTCTTGATAAGTTTTTATTTTACTAACGCTGACAAGATGATCTAATAAAGTTAATATTTAGGCTACTTTCTTTAGCTAATAGTTAAACTAAAACTAAACTTTAAAGGCCACGGTATGCAGTATGAATTGCCCCTTAACAAGCGAAAATCGACAGGTAAAAATATAAGTACTTCGTTAATAGCGCTTATTTTTTCACTACTCGCCATTGGCTGTGGCGGTGCTAACAAGGTAGAAACAGAAGATGATCCCCAGTTAGTCACTGAACTGCCACCCGCTACAACCCTGCCAGAAAATAACAACAGTGTTAATCCGCAAGGTGACATAACTAATTTAAAACTTGTTAATCGAAATCCAGATTGTGCCGCTTATATTGGTTCATACAGTGCTGTTATCAATGATCTGCAGCAAGGTGATTCATTTACCAGCACGCTTGTTATTACCGTAAATAATGACTCATGTACTATGAGTAGCAATAACATTCCTAATCACGATGTTGGCGGTAATACCATCACAGGAACAAACTTCGCATCGAACGTTGCCCCTAATACCCTCAACTACGTGCTAAATATCCCTAGAAATCCGACAAAATACAGTGTGCCAAGCTATGTTAGAAAACAAGGCGGCTTTATTACCCTTAATGGTATTTTACTTAACGGTGTTGATTTAGATATGGACTCTGCTTTTTGTTATAACACTGAATTTACTACGCCACTGCAGATATCCTTAGGCACTAGGTCGCAATGTGGCTTATTTGCTGATTGGTATGCGGTGCCTGCCGCTAATCCTAACTATGTAGTATTAGATGAATATACTGGTCACCCGTTCGATGGTCGCTATCACTACCATGGTGATAATAATGGTTTATCACATGTGGAAACAGGCGAGTTAGAAAGCCCTTCATCGACAATTGTCGACCCAAGTGGCTCACCAGTTATTGGTTTTGCTCCTGATGGTTTTCCTATTTATGGTCACTATTTTTATGATACTGAAACTAATAACCTAAGAAAGGCTAAGTCCAGTTGGACAACTTATACCAATGAACGTGAAACACCTGCAGGTTCAACTATGCCCTTCCCGCCTATTGCCACACATACCCGTGGTATTTTTGTCGAAGATTGGTATTACTCCGCCGGCAGTGGTGACTTAGATGAGTGCAACGGTATGACTGATGCTTACGGAAATTATGGTTACTATTACACAGAAGATTATCCTTACGGACCGCTTTGTTCATTCGGCACTCCTGACTCGTCGTTTGTAATGCCTAACAGTGCTTATAATAATGGTGGCGCTAATTAAAAATTGAACCATCAAGAATTATGGTATTCCATAAACGCTTATTCATATGATAAGCAGGAATAACTGCAGTAAAGATATCTCGTAGCATTATCGCTTCATCTGGATCGCATTTTAAGTTCATCCAGTAATCACTCTTCTCTGAAGAAATAACTTCACCATTGTCCTTACCATACCCTTTACCCATTTTTCCAGCAACAAAGTAGCAAACATCTTATTTTTTACTTTGAAAACCTTAACCTCTTCACCAAAGGGGAAGTCTAATTTAACTTCTGGTTTACTCAGTAAGTATCGCTCTGCTTGTTTTTCATTAAGGCTACTCATCGTTTTTTCCCTGTTAACTGCTTTAACTAAACCGAACCCAGGTTAGCTTATTATTACTTACCGTAAGTAGTTACAGCATTTATAGTCTATAAATTTTGCTGATTGTTCAATCAAAGAAAGACAATATTACTTAAAACGTTCTACTTAAATAACCTGAACTCTGAATAATGAATGTTTTAACACGATGATGATAGTTTAATCGTTATTAAGGAATTTTTACGTACCCAATAGCTGGCTATTGGTAGGAGAAATAACGCTGATAGCGGTTAAAATAGCTTTGTTGTGTCATATTGCTTATCCAGAGTTCTTAAATACAATGAATGTATGCAATGATAACTGTGAGGCTGCTTATGTGCAGTACGCCAAAACTCAAAACTAAAGTCAAAGGGAAAGTAAAAACGGCTTCTATTGGCATATTATCGTCAATGAGTAGTAAGCAAAAGCAGCGGTTTACTGCTCATGCCAATGCAGCTAACCTGCGACGGACAGAAAAGACTCTTTTTGATAAAGCAAAGTCAAAACGAATAGAGCCACTAAACAGTTAAAAAATAAACTCTCATAAAAAACCAATAAAAACAAGGATAAGAAAACTTGGTTTTACTGGTTTTTATCAGCATCTGTTTTGAGCTATTTAAAAAAGCAGTACTGCGCCAATAATGACTCTGAGTTGGAACTAGACTGCTGGCGAAATACAAGTGGAGCTTTTATTAATCACTTACTTAAGCAATGCTTCAAGTAGCTAGCTAAATAGAGCCTTTAAACACTAGCATTAAGCGCTATTAATTGACGACTCTAAAGCCTCATTAGAAAGAGTAAGTAGCTTCAATCCAGGCGCTTAAACCTTCGCTCGGTAAACGAGTCATAACTGCTGTACCAACTTCTTGAACACGGTTATAGCCGCCTAGGTGATTTTGATACTCTCTATCAAATAAGTTATCGACACCACCACGAAGGGTAACCCCTGAAGTAACAAAGTATTCAACATCAATATTAACTAAACCGTAACCTGAGGTCGCTTGTTCGGTATTCGTTGCTGATACATCATCTTGTGCAGCTACCGCAACTAAGGTTAAATTCGTTATGATATTTTCATCGTGATAACTAAAGCTCACTTGACCATTTAATGGCGCAATACGATAGAGGTTATCATCAATATCGCGACGTTCCCCCTTCACATAACTGGCAATGCCTGATAATTGAAAGTTATCGCTAAGATTGTAATACCAGTTAACATCAGCGCCATACAACTTGGCATCAACGTTACTAAATTTTAGTGGGTTGTCATCACCTGACATCATAGATGCCATCATTTTAGCTGATGCATCTGCCATTCCCATTGGTGTACCTTGGATATAATTATCAATATTTTGATAAAATATATGCGGTGCAATCATGAAATCGCTACTTTGCCATGTTAAACCAAGGTCTCCTTGATAGGCCGTTTCAGACTCAAGATTAATATCGCCAATATAAGTATGACCATCAGCTAAACCACCGGTGGACTCCATTGGTGTCCATAAATAACGTTCTTGATATGAAGGTGCGCGGCTTTTCACACCGACACCAATATATAACGATAATACTTCAGTTAACTGAGTTTGTGTGCTTAAAGCAATATCTACATTGGTGTCTGAAATTTTTCGGTCTGCGTTATTAAAGTCGTCTTGCAAGTCACTGGCTAACTCAGCCATGCTTGGCATACCGTTCATATTGCCCATAGTAGAATCCATATCTGAGTGCTTATCTTCCGTATTATGAGTCATACCAGCCATTGGCATGTTCGCCATAGAGGTATTTACTTCATCGGCATTAGCTATAGCATGCTTAACTCTGACACCAAATTGCACTTCAGTTTGTCCATATTGGTTTTGCCACTCAGTAAATATGCCAAACCTATCATCTTGCACGTTATTGAAGTTAACTACCTCAAACATGGCATCACTAGGGTTAGAGATCACTGAGTCGTGTGTCGCTAAATAACCATCAACGCCGAACGCTATTTCACCTAACAAAAAGCCACCAAAGCTCAATTCACGATTTAAAACAAGTTTAAAATCAGTAGTGTCGGCAAGTGCGGTATTTCGACGCTGTTTCATCAGATCATGGACACGCATGGCAAAATTAGTCATACCATGATCAGCATCTAAATAACCTAATGACCATTCACCTTGCCATTCACCTAATAAGAAATCACCATCTAAATTGATACGTTGACTTTCAATGTACTCAATATCCATTGGTAGCGCCGGTGTGCCTGAATCAGTAGTTTTAGTGTAGTGATAACTTAAACCAACGGTATTACTTTCAACTGAATGTCTGATATCAAAACCGGCTTGAATTTTATCAAACTCAGTGGGTGAAATCACAGTACCGTCACCACTTTCCATATCATCAGCTCCTTGGGTATTGCCATAAAGCAGTAGAGCAACATCACCTTTAGCAATATTAGTAACACCTGAAAGTGTACTAGCGCCATTATTACTACGATAGCCAGTTTGTAAGTCACCACTTACTTGCGCAGTTTCAGAGTCCATAACTTCTGCTTTACGCATTTTAATATCAATAGCGCCACCTACTGTATTCATACCCGCCGATACCGGTGCAATACCACGATAAACTGTCATAGAGTCAACAATGAGTGGCGTTGAATAACTTAAGGGGGTATCCATCGCATTAGGGCCGGCACCAACAATAGGGTGACCATCAAGTGAGGTAGCAACACGGTCGCCAAATAAACCGCGATATTGAGCTACGCCGGTAATGGGTCCATTGCTATTAATATTCGCACCCGGCACTGATGCTAACCAGTTGGCTAAATCAGCTTCTGTCGTTTTGCCTTGGGCATAACTTTGGTTATCTGTAAATGCGTTATGGCGTTGGTTTGAAATAGTGATAATTTCAATGTCTTTATTACTTTGATTATCTTTAACAGCGCCTTGGGCATTATTCGCCAAAGTTGGCAATGCTAAAGTACTACAGCCAAAGACAACTAGGTTAACAGCGACAGCAAGAGGTTTAAGGGAAAATTTCATCGGTAACTCACTTACAAGTAATATTAAGAGGAATTCAGTTAATAGAATTAAGATACCGCTATTTTGTAAGTGATTTCATCTGGATACAAAGTAAAATTGACAATGTGCGACAAAGTGTCGCACCTTAAAACTCGCTTAGTTGCGCTAGGTCAAATATGCCCAGGGCATTTAGTAAAATCCTTTAAATTACGCCCGCTTTTTTAAGATGATTCATGGCGATTTTAATACGCGAAGCTTTCATTTTGGCATATGAAGCACGAGTAACGTTAAAAGCGAAGTAGTGCACCCCTGCTGAGTTTTCTACAAAACCGATATACCAACCCAACATGGCTTTACTGCTTTTATCTGCAGCAGTAACTTTACCGGCCCCCGTTTTAGCATATAACTTATAATCTGCCGTACTATCAACTAACATAACCTCTGTTAATATTTCAATACTTTGCGGTTTAACCGCTAGCTGATTTCGATGCATTCTTTGTAAAAATTGTACTTGCTCAATAGCAGATATTTTCATGCTGCCACCTAGCCAAAAATTGTCTATGCCTGAAGAGATATCTTGATTTCCATAAGAAAAGTTATCGACATAAGACTGCATTTTCTGCTGACCAATATCCGTAGCAAGCTGCCGATATATTGCCACCATAGAGAATTTAAAGGCTGAGTTCAGGTTATATTCAGCTAACTTCCATACCGATGGCCACCACTTTTGCACTGGGTATTTTTCTTTATCAAAAGTTAACGCCTGCTTGGCATCTGCTATTATTTGAGTGTCGAGCCCTATTAAACTGTTTGCCACTTTAAAGGTAGAAAAAGGAGAGAAACGTTGCTTTGCTCTTGCTTTATTCACTAATAATAATGTTTCACTTTCTTCGATGATCGATGTACTTTGAGTCGCTTTGTCACTCTCTTGTTCACTTACTATTTGACTAACCTTGACGCTGACTTTTGTACTTAACAAGACAAAGGTACAGTCATTATTACTGACTAGGCAAAGTTCATTGCTAGCACTGACTTGGTAAGTAAAGCTGCTCAGTGCCAAGGCACTAACAATACTGATAACTTTTTTCACAAAAACTTCCTTATTGGCGATTGATTTGGCGCGATTAAGAACAAAAATAATACGCTGCTTCAACGGGGGAAACAATGTCATACATCAAGCAAGATGATTTATGTCATTGAGGTGGTGACAAACGCTAATTTAATGTCACAATGGATGCATAGGTTATCAACAGGAAGATGAATGAAAGCTTTTTTTACCTTAGTTTTTATACTATTAAGTGCTACTACTTTTGCTACAGAGCAAGCCGAAGAAATTTTCGCTCAGCTAACGCCGTCACTTTATCAAATTAAATTGATTGATAAAGCCAGTGGCGAGAAGTCTTCTATCGGCTCAGGCTTTCAGATCAGTGCAGATGGCATTATTGCCACTAATTACCACGTGATATCTAGTTATGCCCGTCACCCGGAAAAATATCGCATTGAATACTTAGACCACCAAGGCAAAGCGGCGCAAGTTGACTTGGTCAGTGTCGATGTTATTAATGATCTGGCGCTAGTCAAACGTAAAGTTGATGGAGAGATGCCCTATTTCATGCTTGCTGATAAAAAGCCTATTAAAGGTGAAAAGCTATTTGCTTTAGGTAATCCTCATGATTTGGGCATGATTGTGGTACCAGGCACTTATAATGGTTTGAAAAAAGAATCCTTTAATGAGCGCATTCATTTTACCGGTTCAATTAACTCTGGTATGAGCGGTGGCCCTGTTGTTAATAAAAACGAGCAGGTTGTTGGTATTAATGTCGCGACTTCAGGTAACCAAATTGGCTTCTTAGTACCCCATGATAAATTGGTAACGCTTTTTAGCGACTACAACAAGCAGCCGCCTAGCGATATTAAACAGCAAATGTCGGCACAATTAATGGCAAGCCAAAACAAGCTAATGTCGGCACTTATTAATAGCCCTTGGCAAAATAAAGAATTAGCCGGTAAAGCAATTATACCAATTATTGAAGTACCTTTTATTCGTTGTTGGGGTGACTCTAATGCCGATAAAAAAGATGCCCTTATTTTGCGCGCCATTGCCAATTGTTCGTTAAATGAGAGCACTTACCTCTCTTCACACTTTTTTACCGGTACTGTTGAGCTAGATTTTAGTTATATGGAGGCCAAAGATCTCAGCGATAATAAGTTTTATCACTTATATCAACAGCAAATATCCCGTGCCAGCGCAGGTAATAGAGCAGGAAAGGATGATGTCAGTGAGTATCAATGTCATCATGACTTAGTCAGCCCGAGCAGCACCGCCAATACCAGCCAAACCATAAATAATAAAAGTATTTTTTGCACTCGTGCTTACAAGGACTTCCCCGGCTTATTTGATGTTTTGTATTTAGGCGCCAGCATAGATAAAAATCAACAAGCTTTGCTTAGCCATTTTACCTTAGCCGGAGTAAGCCAAGAAAATGCGATGACTTTTACTGGTAAATTTATGGAGGCGGTGTCATGGAAGTAATTAAAGAAAATCAGGATGCCTTCACAACAACTGAACCTATGATAGCTATGACAAATAATGACGTACCTCTAGAGGCAGGTGAAATCATTATTGAAGAAATCACGCGTAACCATAAACTTTTACATAGGCACCGCTTACATCAACATGAGGTTGCTATTGGCCGTGGTTATCAAAATGATATTATTTTGGCTGACCCACATATTTGTCCACAACACTTAACGATAAAATTTTCTCAAGGCGCATGGCAGCTTAATGACAACAATTCAGTTAACGGCACAGTATTAGAAAGGAACAAAAAAAATCAGCAAGATGAAAATCAACAGATAATTAATGATGGCGATGTCATTATTGTCGGAAAAAGCCAGTTAAGAGTGATGTTTAGTGACCATAAAGTAGCAGAGGCTATTGCTTTTAGTCCCTTTGAATCCCTTATCGATATCATCAGAAATCCAATTGCCGTGTTTATCAGTATTGCTTTATTTATGCTGATTTCTGCCAATATTTCCTACTTAAGCCAGCCGACAGAAATCAATATCAGCCAGTTATTTGTTAGCGCACTGAAAATGACCTTAATATTTGCAGTATGGCCTGCTGGAGTGGCATTAGTGTCTCACCTGACCAAGCATGATCCGCGCATATTAGCGCAACTGGGTATAAGCTTTACTTTTTTCATTCTTTTGTGGCTTAGCGATTTATTGGAAGAGATTATTGCCTTTAATTCAGCGAGCAGTTCAATGCTTGGCTTAATTATTAGCTTACTGCCAATAGGAATAGCCTTTAGCCTATTTTGGTTAAACAGTTATATTGGTTTTCATGTCAGCGCTAAGCGTCGAATGATTGTCGCCATAAGCATTACTACCCTAGTATTCGGTGGTAGCTACTTAATACAATACAGTAAAAAGGCTGAGTTTAACCCTCGGCCACAATACAATTCCACCATAATGGCGCCCAAGTTTTTAATTGCTCCCAGCAGTGACGTTGATACTTTTTTAGAGCGCAGTAATGCTTTGTTTGAGCAAGCCAGCAAAGCAGCTCAACAAGACTAAGAAATATCTATCGAAAGCAGCTATACAAAAGCACCAATAAAAAAGGCTTATTTCCTCGGGAAATAAGCCTTTTTTGCTATCTCTATAAGCTAGGTTGCCTCAAGGGGAAACGCCTAGTGAGAGTGAGTTATGGGCGAGGAATAAAACCTACCGCATCATATACCGAGCTAAGCACCTTACTTGCGCGAGCTGATGCTTTTTCAGCACCATTACGCATAACTTGCTCTAAGTATGCTTGGTCTTGTCTATATTCATGGTATTTGGTTTGAATGGGCTCTAACAACGCAACTACCGCATTGGCGACATCACCTTTTAAGTGTCCATACATTTTATCTTCGTAAGTTGGTACTAAGTCGGCAATGCTTTGTCCGGTAGCACAAGATAGTAACGACAATAAGTTCGATACTCCTGGCTTTTCTTCCGTATTAAAATAGATACGCGCTTGCTCGTCAGAATCAGTAACAGCACGTTTAATTTTCTTAGCAATTTTTTTAGGGTCTTCTAATAAACCAATAAAGTTGCCAGGGTTATTATCTGACTTAGACATTTTTTTAGTTGGCTCAAGTAAACTCATTACTCGTGCGCCTTGCTCAGGAATGAACGGCTCTGGTACAGTGAAAATATTACCATAAAGGTTATTAAAACGAGTGGCTATGTCTCTTGCTAATTCTAAATGTTGCTTTTGATCATCCCCTACTGGTACACAATTAGCACCGTAAAGTAAGATATCCGCGGCCATCAATACTGGGTAAGTGAATAAACCTGAGTTCATATTAGCTTCAGATTTTTGTGACTTATCTTTATATTGAGTCATGCGATTTAATTCGCCCATTTGCGTATAGCAATTAAGCACCCAACTCAATTGCGCATGCTCGGGTACATGAGACTGAATAAAGATAGTACTTTGCTCTGGATCAACACCACAAGCTAGGTACAAGGCTAAGCCATCTAAGGTTGCCTTGCGTAAGTCCTCTGCTTTAGGACGAACAGTAATGGCGTGTTGATCAACAAGCATGTAATAACATTCATGGGTCGATTGCATATTGACCCATTGCTTTAATGCGCCTAAATAATTACCGATAGTTAACTCGCCCGATGGCTGACAGCCACTTAATACAATAGGTTTACTTGTCATTACTTATACCCTTAGAAGACTTAATTCTTAACTTATATTTACTTGTTTATGTTAACTACGAGACTTTGGCTAACTCAGCGCGCATTTCGTCAATTGCGACTTTATAGTCACCTTGAGAAAATATTGCCGAGCCTGCAACAAACATATCTGCACCTGCTTCGGCGATTTCTGCAATATTGTTAGCTTTAACACCACCATCAACTTGCAAACGTATGTCATAACCGCTTTGCTTAATCCTTTCTTTTACCAAACGTAACTTATCTAATGTTGTTGGAATAAAAGATTGGCCACCAAAACCTGGGTTAACTGACATTAATAATATAACGTCAAGCTTGTCCATAACAAAGTCTAAACAATGCAAAGGTGTTGCCGGGTTCAGTACTAATCCCGCTTTACAGCCATTGTCTTTAATTAGCTGTAAACTTCTATCAATGTGATCACTAGCTTCAGGATGAAAAGTGATGATGTCAGCTCCTGCTTTAGCGAATCCAGGGATAAGCGTATCAACATTTTTAACCATTAAATGCACATCAATTGGCGCGGTAATACCGTAATCACGTAACGATTTACAGATCATTGGCCCGAAAGTTAAGTTCGGCACAAAGTGATTATCCATCACATCGAAGTGAACAATGTCGGCACCGGCGGCTAAAACCTTAGCAACATCATCACCTAAACGAGCAAAGTCGGCTGATAAAATAGAGGGAGCAATTAAAAATGGTGACATGAGTGTGAATCCTAGAAAAATATGCCGCTATTATACCCATGCTAGGTGAAAATGCGAGTGTCGAGCCCAAGCGACCACCTAGGCTGCTGCACTTTTAGTGAACATTTACCAAATAAGCGCACCAACATTGCTCATCTTAGAGGTTAAACAAGCAGCTAGTGAACATTTCATTAAAAAACAACAATACTAAACATCTGATTTTAAATAATAAAAAGATCAATAGATATTAAAGTCCATATTTTTTGATCTAGGCATCATGCTTGCTAATTAACCAGTAGACACTTTTTATAACAAACGACAATGAGATCTGATTATGAAAAAAACAATAACAACAATGGTTATCACATCACTATTGGCAGCTTCTGCTATTTCATTCCAAGCATCAGCTACTGAAGGCTTGTCAGCTAACGTTGCTGCGACTAACAACTATTTATGGCGTGGCCTTGAGCAAACAGCTGGTGATGCTGCGGTTTCCGGTGGTATTGATTATGCTAGTGATTCAGGCTTTTATACCGGTACTTGGCTATCAAACGCATGGGGCGGTACTGAATTAGATTTGTACGGTGGTTTTGGTGCAGATATCAATGAGAACATGTCATATGATGTTGGCTTTATTTACTTTGCTTACCCGGATGCTGATGATGCAGATTTTTCTGAAATCTACGCTAGCTTTACTTTTACCGGTTTAACGGTGGGTGTTGCTGTATTAGCATCAGCTGCTCTTGATGGCATTGATGCCGGTGATTCTGTCTACATTAATGCCGATTATGCTTTAACCCTTGGTAATGAAGCTGAAGTTAATTTCCACCTTGGTAATTACAGTGGTGACTTCTCTACTGACTCTACTGACTTTGGTGTTTCAATAAGCAAAGACAATTTCACTTTCGGTGTTTCAAAAACTGATTACGATGACGGTAGCAGTAGTAATGATATGAAATTCTACGTTTCTTACTCTGTAGATATTGCTTTATAATTCAATTTTTCAATAAACTGTCGAAAAAACAGTCAAAGACATTAAGGTGAACCTAGGTTATACTGGTTCACCTCTTTTAGAAGATAGTATGAAAAAATGTCAAAACGGACGATGACAAACACACCTTTATCAAAATTTATGCAGCTTAGTTTTGCATTCACCCTAACTTTGCTTACTCTATTTAGTTTTAATCAATATAACGACAATAAAACCACAAAAATACAAAAACTTAGCTCGTGCTCCTATGTTGCATCAAACCTGCCAATGAACCATGTAAACCATCCCTGCCAAGCTAGTGGAATGTCAAATAAAATCTGGTTATCTTGGCTATCGGGTGACAGTAAATCTACACATTTACACTTCTTATATTTAGCCGAGTTGCTCCATTATAGCTTCCATTAATATGCTCTGTGTCATACTAAGTAGCCTCTTAACTACTTTTAAAAGTGTTGCTGCGGCATTTTTTGGTGTGCAAAGTGAAAGTGCTCGAAAACGTGATTTCTCACAAGGTAAACTCAGTCACTTTATTGTGGTAGGTATTATTGCTGTACTGATATTTATTGCTTCATTAATTGCGATTGTTAGCTTAGTGATACCAAGTTAAATAGGTACTATCACTTATATAATGCCAATAACTCGGCAACTTTCTTACGCTTGTTAGCACTTTGACTAATGGTTCGAGCGACCTTGAGTGATTTTATTTTTACCGCATGCTCGTAAATCTTTCGTGTCCAAATGGTATCATGATTAGAAATCACCACAGAAATAGTACCATTCTCGCTAACTTCTTCAGCCGCATTGGCAAGATCTGCTTGTTCATCTAAGCCAAAACCATTTCCTGCATAACTGGTAAAACTTGCTGTTTTACTCAATGGCACATACGGTGGATCACAATAAATCACATCGCCATTTTCTGCTCGTGCAAATGTTTGACGATAACCTTCACAGACAAATATCGCTTTTTGAGATTTTTCAGCAAAATAGTTCAATTCAGCTTCGGGAAAATAAGGACGTTTATATTTGCCAAATGGAACATTGTAGCCGCCTTTCTTGTTATAACGACATAAGCCGTTATAACCATGACGATTCATATATAAAAAGACTAAGGAGCGAAAGTAGCTATCTTTACTGGCGTTGAAATCAGCACGCAATTGGTAATATTTTTCAGCTTGATTATGCTCAGGATTAAAAAATTTTCGGGCATCTTCAATGAAACTGTCCGAATTTACTTGGACAATTTTATAAAGGTTTATTAAATCTTGATTAATATCATTCAGAATATACTCATCGAAATCAGTATTTAGAAAAACGGACCCTGCACCAACAAAAGGTTCGATAAGGCGACGTTCATTTGGTAGCATTTTTGAAATAACATCACACAGCCTATATTTACCGCCAGCCCACTTCAAAAATGCTCGATGTTTATTATTCATGCTACCGACTAAACCCGCAACTTCACTTAATCAAATTAAAGGCGGATTGTAGCTTGTATTAGCCCTTAAAGGTATTTATTTCACTTATTACCAATGAAATATCCTTAAGCCAAGGTTCACGTATACTAAGACTTACTGGTAATAACTTTAACGCTGCTTTGGCCATAGCTTTATTTGCATAAACTTTTGAAGTAACCACAATAAAACGTTGCTGCGCTAGTAATCTTTGATAGCTAAATAAGCTCTCTGTGGGGTATTTGTCAATAAAGCCATACCAAAGTTTTTTATCAGAAAAACCCGCAAGTTGAATAACATAACCATGTTCGTAGACCACTACTTGGTTTTGATAATAATTGTTATCTATTTTTGTAACTGTTGTAGTTTTGACTATTTCGGTTGGTTTTTTCTCGCCTTGATCATTAACCTGTTTATTGGCAATACCTTTAGGGGGGATGACTGCTGTTGTTAAACTATTAGACGACTGAGCTAACGCATTTATCACATCATCGGCATTAGCAGGCACTTGCATAGCCTGACTCAAAACCGGTAAAGCCAATATTGCCATATTAATATCTTCAGCCGAAGCGGCTACCCCTAGCCCGACTTTAACTATATTATCAGCAGTAACTAGTTTTTGTTTCTTTTCCATCTGTCTAACAATTTGCTCAGCTGAACTATCCGTGTTTTTTATTGCTGACAAAGCTGTATCACTATTTTTGGCGTAAATGGACTCTTGGCTCAAATTACTACTGTTCTTATTGAAGTCTTCTGTAATTAATTGATAGCCCCAAATAACGATACCTGCCAGTACTAGCATGACTAAAAACAAACTGAATTTTTGCCACTGTGTTAATGAACTGCTGACTTCATCATGGTGTATTTTTTTGTCATCCAAGCTTAGTACTTGTCCTGATGCAGCATCAATTACAGCCATTTTATTTTTAAATAGGCTTTTATTTGACGATAATTGCTTTGCCGCGTCGGTTAAGCCAAAAAGTACCACATTAATTATCAGGTTATGTTTCTTAGCCAAATGGACTAACTGACTTAATTCGTACTTAAGCTGTAACGAAAGCGCGTGTGCATGATCTATTACTATAGATATAGCTTCACCCTGCTGCTTAGCGAATCGTAAGACACTCACAGCTAAGGACTGCTCAGGATCAAATAAAGTATTTATAAACAACTGCTCTACTAACCGACAGCGAATTTGAATATCGTTTAATTTTATTGAGGCTGAGACAAAGGCTACATTGAAATGACTTTCGTTCTTATCGGAAGGTCCATTAGAAAGGCTTACCAGATATTGGCTAGCTAATTGAGAGTACTGCTCTGTGCTGTTAGCTATAACTAACACCGCTTGCTTTGCAAAACGTAAGTTATAATCTATCCGTGTAGACACACTAATATCTGTAGGCGCATTTGCAGACAAGGGGTTATGTCCAACAAGGGCTTGCTCTGTTGTCGAAGTATTCTCTAACGCGGACATGCTTGATCCTTTCTATACTGTAAATTCTTCTTAATAGCCGTTAAGCGAATAAGAAAAAGATAATTATAGAATTTCTTGAAGCGTATCCTGGGTGACATCGTCACGAATTTCAGACTGGCCTATCGCGGTTGGTATAATAAATCGGAGTTTACCGGCAATATTTTTTTTATCTCGGCGCATATGACGCATAAATTCAGCAAACCCCATATCCTGTGGAGCAATAACAGGTAGATCAAATGCTGTAATTAGTTTTTCCATGCGTCGTAATTCTGACACTTCAAGCAAATTCATTGCTACTGCTAGTTTAGCAGCAAGTACCATGCCAGTTGCAACAGCTTCACCATGCAACCATACCCCGTAGCCTTGTTCAGCTTCGATGGCATGACCAAAGGTATGACCTAGGTTTAGCAGCGCTCTAACGCCCGACTCTCTTTCATCACTAGCGACAATATCAGCTTTGCACTGACAGCACTTTTCAATCATCTGCGCTAAAACTTGCTTGTCTGCAGATTTTATCGCCGCGATATTGGCTTCAAGCCACTCGAAAAACTCTTTATCACCTAAGATTCCGTACTTAATTACTTCTGCCATTCCCGCGTTAAACTCACGAACTGGTAAAGTTTTAAGACTATCGATATCAATAAAAACAGCTTTAGGCTGGTAAAAAGCACCAACCATATTTTTACCTAAAGGATGATTTATCGCAGTTTTCCCTCCTACCGAAGAGTCAACTTGAGACAGTAAGCTTGTTGGTATTTGAATGAAATCAATGCCGCGTTGATAACATGCTGCTGCAAAACCCGTTATATCACCAATAACTCCGCCGCCTAAGGCTATCAAAGTAGTATCTCTACCGTGTTCGTTAGTTAACAGATGAGACATAATGACTTCAAAATTAGCTAAGCTTTTTTCAGCCTCACCATCAGGAAGAATGACTTCATCAACGGTAAAGTCAGTTAACTTTGCTTTGAGTGCATCGATATATAAAGGAGCTACTAGGTCGTTTGAGACAATACAAACTCGCTTGGCACGGATATGCGAAGAAAGCAGTTCTGTTTTACTTAACAGACCTGAATCAATATAAATAGGATAACTACGCGTGCCTAGATCAAGATTTAGAATTGCCATAACAAGTTACTACTAGCTTCCAATGCAGAATAAATTTAAAAATCGAGTCTTTCAATAATTTTGTGAGCGACTACTTTTGCACTTTGATCATCAGTTTGCACTATGATATCTGCAATTTCTTCATAGAGAGGGTTACGTTCAACAGCCAAGTTTTCTAGGACTGTACGAGGCTCTTCCGAAGTTTGCAATAGTGGACGACGACGATCTCTTTGAGTTCGTGCAACTTGTTTGTCTATTGTCGTTTCAAGATAAACTACAATACCGCGAGCGGATAAGTGATTACGAACATTGGTACTGATTACTGAGCCACCACCTGTCGCTAAAACAATACCTTGTTTTTCACTTAGATCTTCAATTACAGTTTCTTCTCTTTTGCGGAAACCTTCTTCACCTTCAAGATCAAAAACCCAAGCAATATCTGCTCCTGTACGACGTTCTATCTCCTGATCAGAGTCAAAAAACTCAAGATGCAATCGGTCGGCTATCTCTCTACCGATAGTGCTCTTTCCAGCACCCATAGGGCCTATAAGGAATATGTTACGTTTTTCTGCCATTAGATTTACTTAATACTCGTTGTGTTAACAGAACAGCCAGAAGACTAAATCTCAATGAAATAGTGCTTTTGACCAAAAAGAGGTCTCCCTCAGAAATTTCAAGGGCGTAATTATCGCAAGTGTTGGCTATAAAATGCAAGTAACAATAGTACTAACTTGGTTAAAAAACCGCTTTTAAAATTAAAAAATCCATCAAATGCCTTAATTAGGTGGCATTTAATGGATTTTTTCTCATCAAGTACCTTAGAATTCTTCGGTAACAATTCTAGGCGTGACGAAGATCAACAACTCTTTTTTCTCATTTAACTGGCTGGTCGTTCTAAATAACCAACCTAAATAAGGAATATCACCTAGCACTGGAATTTTAGAAACTGTACTGATAATTGCTTGTTGATAAATACCGCCGAGTACAATAGTTTCACCATTACTGACTAGTACCTGTGTGCCAATGCGCTGAGTATCGATCGCGGGTGCAAAACCACTAGTAATATCTGATATTGTATCTTGTGTTACAACCAAATCTAAAATGATTTTATCATCAGGGGTAATATGTGGGGTTACCGTTAAACTCAACACTGCTTTTTTAAATTGTGTGGAGGTTGCACCACTTGATGCGGCCTCTTGATAAGGTATTTCAACACCTTGCTCAATGTAAGCCTCTTTCTGATTTGCCGTCGTAATACGTGGACTAGCAATCACTTCACCTTTATTTTCTTTCTCAAGTGCTGAAAGTTCAAGATCTAAAATAGTACCATTGGCTAATCTAGCAATTTGAAAGGCGATTGTACCTGCCGGTGTCGCCACAGGTAAGTTAACATTTAACCTATCAGCTAAGTCAGGCACACTACCTCCACGAGCTACATCAACACCTTCTAAGCTTCCTGATACAGTTCCTTCACCATCAGTATTAGTTACGCCCCAACGAATACCTAGCTCTTCATTCATATTATCTTTAACAGTAACCATTCGAGCTTCGATAACAACTTGACGAACAGGAACATCGAGAATAGTAACCATACGTTTAATGTCTTCAATACTCTTAGCTGTATCACGGATTAATAAAGTGTTCGTGCGTTCATCTACAGAGACACTACCGCGTGCAGATAAAATACTGGTATCTTCATTTTTAATTAATTCGGCAAACTCTGCCGCTTTAGCATAATTTATTTGCACGTACTCAGTATACAAGGTAGCAAGTTCCTCAACTTGTTGCTTAGCTTGTAAAGCTTGAGCTTCACGGGCAGCGAGTTCATCACTTGGCGCAACCATCAAGATATTGCCCTGCATGCGTTTATCTAAGCCCTTAACCTTTAAAATAATACTTAAAGCTTGATCCCATGGCACACCATCTAGACGTAGGGTAATATTACCTGTGACGGTATCACTGATAATAAGGTTAAATTCGTTATAGTCGGCGATTATCTGTAGAACGGTACGTACCGGTATGTCTTGAAAACTTAATGAAATACTACGACCTTTAAAGTCATCAGTTTCTCCTAAGTATGTTGGTGCTTTTACCGGCTTCTCTTTTACCGTTAATATAAACAGGTTTTCTTCCTGTTTCTGGGTAAAGATAAAACCACTTGCAACGTCAATGACTAAACGAGCGTTACGTCCCTCTTTAAAGGTTTCAATACTGGTAACTAACGTACCAAAGTCAGTCACATCTAATTTATAAAGTAAATCATCAATAATTTCAGTGTTATGAAATTCAAGATTTAATTTACCTAATCTGTCATTAACATCTGCAGCTAGCATACTACTTTTAAGGTAAACTAATATTTGCCCTTCATTATCGCTATTTAATCTAAAATCAATTGACTCTATATGGTTAATATACGCTTCACCTGCTGGGCTTAAAGTCTCTACCACATGAGCTGAATCGCCATAGTTAAAGGTAATGGCAAACTCTTTGTCGTTATTGAGAGTAACATCAAAAACTGAAAGTTTCTCTAAACTGATTAAAGCAACAACCTTTCCTGAGGTGGCGTCTAAAGCAATAGTTTTTACACCTGCGTGATTCACTAATGTTTCTTTTATATCTTTACCAAAAGCTTTAGCATCAAAAGTTACCTCGACAAAAGCAGGTGTCATTGATGTTTGAATTTCAGGTAAAACTGTAATATTTTCAGCAAAGCTAAACACTAAAACAATCTGATCATTTTGTATGGTGTTATAAGAAATACCAAGCAGTTCATTGTCAGTATCAGCAGCACTCGCTGAAACTGACAGTAAGGATGTAGATAACAGTAACAGTGTCGTAAGCCAGAGCCCTTTAATAGCAGTAAAGCCTTTATAATTTTTCATTTGATTAAATAGCATTATTAATTCCTTTACTTATTTGACTCTTCAGATTGTACGATATTCAATTTCGCTTCACGCTCTGCCCAACATCCGGCACCATCTGGGGCTAATTCAATAATTTTCACAGTTTTTGCACTCACTTGTGTGATACGGCCATTGTATAAGCCTAGGTAGTTTCCAACAGCAACTCTATGTAAACTTGAATCTGAGGCTTCTAATAAAGCCCAGAGCATGCTGGCATCACCTAAGGTGCCGCGCATTGTTAAGTCACTTAAAGCATATTTTTCTAGCGGTTGTTTACGACGGTTAGTATCAGGGCTTAAACACCCCGCCATTTGCTGCATTTTTTGCTGAATGGCTTCAGGTTTTGGCAATACAAATGGACTACGTAAATCATCTGCTGAGTAAGCTATATGAATAAAAGGATTGACCTCTGGTATAGGGTCAATGTAATTAGTTGTGGTTGCTTTCACCTGAGCCATATGAGCTTTTATTTCAGTAGTATCATCAAAACAGCCAGAGACTAAAGCGAGCGATACTACACCAAGTACCTTTAGTGTTTTAGCCGTTAAACTATGTGTTGTCATTCGGCTGTCCCCTGTTGATAACGGTAGGTTTTAGCTTGTAACGTTAAATTTAAAGTCTTGCTATCATCATGTTTAATCTTAATTTTAAAATCATGTAAGGTTACAATCCTTGGCAGACCAGCAATTTTACTGACGAATTGACCAAATGAGTGGTACGAACCGATGACTTCAATATCAATAGGTAATTCAATGTATATTTCTTTACTAATTTCTGGCTGCCACTCTAATTTGACAAAATCAAGACCACTGGTGGTGCCAACAAAAGTTATGTCATCTAATAGCCCAGGAATTTCGTGACTATTAGGTAAGCTTCTAAGTTGATTGGCAAAAGTATCTTCAGCTTCAACCATTTGTGCGCGGAATAAATCTAAATTAGCCGCGACATGGTATTTTGTTCGATAGGACTGCTTTAAAGTACCTTCTTCAACGAAACCACGATCAAGTTGCTTAATTTGATCACTAATTAAGGCCATATATCCCAAAAAAGCCACTGCGACCGCTAAAAAAACAGCTAACAGCAACTTAGCTGCAGCAGGCCACTGACCAATATTGTCAAGTTCAAGATTGTCAAACTGGGATGCATCAAACTTCATCATTTGCTCCCTTTCCTTGCGCTAGCATCATCCACTAAGCCTTTTATTTTAACTTTCATTTTAAAACTACTAAGCAACTTAGGAGAGCCATCGTCAGCCGTAATAGACTCGGGGGTCGCATCCACAAATAAGTCAGATAACTCAACCGCTCGAATCATATTAGCTAAATGATTGTTCGATTCACTTTTTCCGATCAGTTGTAAAGTGTTACCTTGCTTTTCCATTTCAGTAATGTAGACACCATTAGGAATAATCTTAGCGATTTCATCAAGTACTTGCGTACCTACATTTCGACTACGTTGTAATTGCTCAATAACATTAATGCGTTTTTCGAGTGCGGATTTTTTATCGTTTAAAGTTCTTATTTCAGCAATTTGAATATCCAGCTGTGCAATCTCATTTTTTAGATATTGGTTTTTACTATTCTGACCATCAATGCGCGCTTGAAAATAAAAATTAATCATAAGTACAAGTGCTAATACGGTCAAACCGACTGCGGTTAAAATAGTAAAGTATTGTTTTTTTTGTGCCTTGAGTGCTTCTTCACGCCAAGGAAGAAGATTTATATGTGCCATGGCGTAAAACTCCTTAAAGCGAGTCCAGTTGCTACCATCAATTGAGGAGCAACATTAGCGAGTTCGTCTTGATCTACTAACTCACTAATTGTCATATCATGAAAGGGGTTAGCAATAACAGTATGAATACCTAGCTCTTCAGTAAGTAAAACTTCAATACCTTCTAATCCAGCTGTGCCACCAGAAATCAATAAGTAATCAACTTTGTCTTGGCCACTAGTCGTTAAGAACATTTGAATGGCACGACGTATCTGTTGCATTAGTACGGTATGGAAAGGAGCTAACACTTCAAAAGTATAGTTTGGCGGTAAATCATTTGAGGTTTTAGCCTCTTCAGCTTGTTCAAAAGATTTATTATAATATGAAACAATTGAGCGGGTATATTGCTCACCACCAAACATTTGATCACGACTATAAATATGTTTACCAGCATCGGTAGCCGAAAAAAGCGTTACCGTTGAACCTATATCAACTATAGCAACAACTTTATCTTTGGCATCTTCAGGTAATTGCGTTAAGCAAAGATCGTAAGCTCGACCAACAGCATATGACTCAACGTCAATCACCTTGGCATTAAAGTCACCGGCATCTAAAGCCGCAACACGCGCCTCAATAGATTCAGTACGAGCTGCACTTAGCAATACATTAACTTTACTTGGATCTGACTCGTTAACATCAAGAGTCTCAAAATCTAAACTGACTTCATCTAGTGGGAATGGAATGAGACTATCGGCTTCAATCTCGATTTGACTGGCAAGTTCATCTTCAGTCAAAGCAACATCCATATAGATAACTTTGGTAATAACCGTTTGTCCTGATACCGCGGCAGCGGCGTCTGTAGCTTTAGCTGAAATTTTCTTTCTTAGTTTTGCTATAACAGCGCCAACCGATTCAATATCTTGAATTTCACGATCTACCACCGAACCTCGTGGCATTGGCTCTATAGCAAAATCTTCCATTACAAAGCCTTCGCTTCCCTGACTCAATAATACGGCTTTTGCCGAATGGGAGCCAATATCGATCCCCACCATCATTGAACTTTTCTTTTTAAACAGTTTGTCTAGCATAACGACCTACAATTTTATTTTTGTAATTATTTTAGACGCAAAATACGCATAAATACATTTATTACATGCTTTTACACGATATACTAGTATTATCTAACATATTAATCCACTTATTGGCCTTCTGTTGTGTTTTCAATCAAAAAATTATTTAAAGTCAGTCTGATAGTGTTCATTTTGATAGCTATTGCCGGTTATAGTTTATACCTGAC
>NZ_JABSOV010000068.1 GCF_013215345.1 Colwellia sp.
GGTAACTAAGTACCTTGGACCATTTTTTACGCTGAAAATAAAAATCAGCTAACAGGTAATTAAGTTGGCCAATAACATTGTCATCGCCTTGGCGCTCAATGGCTTTAATCAGTGATGTGGCGTTAATTAAGGCATTATTATCTAATAGCAGCTTAATTAAGGAGATAGTTTCTAGGCTATCGTAGTAGTGCTTGAGCAGTGACTGATTACGGATTATTAAGGCAACGGCTTTTACTGAATTATTGCTTTCACTATTACTTTTACTTTCATTGACTAGTGCTTGGTTCACTGTCTGGTTCACTGTCTGGTTCACTGTCTGGTTCACAGCTTGAGCAAGCGCTTCAATGGTATTAAATCTAGCGGCTTTTAATGAAGGTGTTTTCACTAGGTCATCATAAAATTTTTTGGTAAATTCTTGATGTGCCTTATCAACCGACTCAAGCTGTTCTTGATAACTATCAATTTCATTCGCTGCATTATTTGCCTTGGCATAAGTACAGGTAAAAATGCCTAAACTAATTAGGCTTAAGCTAACTAAGCCTAATCTAGCTAAGCCAACCCTCGTTAAGCAAAGCCTAATCAAGAAAGGGCTAGCTACAAAAATGTTGCTGTAAGTGAGTTTCATTAAAAGTACTTCATTAGATGTTACTGAATTAGCAGCATCACAGGTTATTAATTGTTAGTTTGAACTGGACTGATAAAAATAGTGAAAAACTAATAAAGTGAACTTAGCAGTAGTAGCAACTAAAGCGCTCAGTTACTACTACTACTGCTATTCACATTAATAAGTCGTCAGCTTATTTACTGGTTATCTGGTAAGTAAACAAACCTTCTTCAGTAACATTGACTTCTATATGCGATATTTGCTCGTTATTAGAAAGTTTAGTTAAACACTCAACCGCCATTTCAGGTAATAAGGTACGGGTTAAAATATTTTCAATATTACGCGCCCCGGTATCAACTTCCTGACTTCTCGCTAAAATGTGTAACATCACTTCATCGTCATAACTAAAGCTGGCGTTGTAATGTTCTTTAACGCGTTTAGCTATACGGTTCATATTGATTTTACATATTTGCAGTAAGTCCTCATCACCTAGTGGGTAATAAGGAATAACTGTGGTGCGGCCAAGGAATGCTGGTTTGAAATAGTTTAGCAATTGTGGTCTAAAGTTATCTAATAACACTTCCGGATCCGGTCGCTCTTCACTCTGCGCACAAATGGCACGGATATGCTCTTCACCAGCATTTGAGGTCATTATGATAATGGTGTTTCTAAAGTCGATATCACGACCTTCACCATCTTTGATGGTACCTTTATCAAATAAGTTATAGAAAATATCTTGCACACCAGGATGCGCTTTTTCCATTTCATCCAGTAAGATAATACTGTGCGGTTTTCTACGCGCAGCTTCGGTTAAAACACCACCTTCACCGTAACCGACATAACCGGGAGGAGAGCCAAGCAACATAGAAACTTTATGCTCTTCTTTAAACTCTGACATATTGATGCAGGTAATGTTTTGCTCGCCGCCATACAGTTCATCAGCAAGGGCAAGGGCGGTTTCGGTTTTACCAATACCACTTGAGCCAACCATAAAGAACACGCCAACAGGTTTACGAGGATCCGTTAAGCCAGCACGTGATGTTTTGATACATTCAGCTATTGCTTCTAAAGCATGGTCTTGACCAATAATACGTTTTTGTAAGGTATCTTTTAGAGCCATAATTGCTTTGATTTCGTTTGAAACCATTTTACCAACCGGGATTCCGGTCCAATTAGCAACAACTTCGGCAATAGCCTGACTACCCACGTTAACTTGAATCATAGGTTCATCGCCTTGCAATTCAGTTAGGCTTGCCATCAACTCATGTAATTCTTGCTTAGTGGCTGCAATCTCATCGGCAGTTAATAATTTAGTCTCAGCTTTATCATCAGTGTTTGTCGATATTTCAGCATCAGCTTTAGTATTTTCAGCTATTTCATTGCTAGTTGGCTTAATTTTTTTAGCTGATCTCTCTGACTTATCTGACGCAGTTAGGCTCTGCTCGATTTGCTGCTGAAAGCTGTGGATTTTAGCAACTAGGGCTAGTTCTTCTTGCCACTGCGCTTCTTGTGATACTAATAATTCGCTCAGCGAGGCTTGTTCTGCATTTAACTCATCAATAGTTTCTTGATGGTCACCTAAGGTCGCTTGCTCACGCTCCAATGATTTAACTGTGGTTTGCGCTTGAGTAATATTACGGCGAGTATTTTCAATGGCTTCTGGGGTTGAACTTTGGCTCAAAGAAACCCTAGCACAGGCGGTATCGAGTAGACTTACCGACTTATCAGGCAATTGGCGTGAAGTAATATAACGGCTTGATAATTTAACTGAATCAACAATCGCTTCATCCATAATGCGGACACCGTGATGGTTTTGTAATACTTCCGCTATGGCGCGCATCATATTGATGGCCTTTTCTTCGCTTGGCTCCTCAATTTTCACCACTTGGAAGCGTCGTGTTAAGGCAGGATCTTTTTCAAAATATTTTTTATATTCTGCCCAAGTCGTTGCCGCTATGGTGCGTAACTCACCACGGGCTAAAGCGGGCTTTAATAAGTTAGCCGCATCGCCTTGGCCTTCTTTACCACCGGCACCAATTAAAGTATGTGCTTCATCGATGAACATAATAATAGGTTGTGGCGAGGCTTTAACTTCAGCAATCACAGACTTTAAACGATTTTCAAACTCACCTTTGACACTGGCACCAGCTTGCAATAAACCTAGGTCTAAGGTGCGCACACAAACATCTTTTAAGGCATCAGGCACATCACCAGCCGCAATACGCAGGGCAAAACCTTCCACTACCGCAGTTTTACCAACACCGGCTTCACCGGTTAAAATAGGGTTGTTTTGACGGCGACGAATTAAAATATCAATGATTTGTCTAATTTCTTCATCACGTCCTAAAATCGGGTCGATTTTGCCTTGTTTGGCCTCATCGGTTAAGTTGATGGTGAACTTATCTAATGATGGTGTTTTGCTCGGAGCACCCATAGCTGGCGCGCTGCTGTTCGAGGTGTCGCCCATCGCGCTTGATAGTGACTCAGCGGTAGTACCGACAATAGCGCGGGTTACTTCGCGTAATGATTCAGGTTGAATTTTCTTTAACTCACCCGACAATGCTGACGTTGATTGACGTAAAGTATCATCAAGCATTAAGGCCGTTAAAATATGAGCAGAAGTTGCTACGCTATGACCATATTCCACGGAAGCTAGCATCCAAGCATTTTTGCTGATATCAACAATACTTGGTGATAATGCCGGTGCTCTGGTATTGCCACCTTTAATCCGGTCTAATTCTCGGTTTAAGTCTTGATGAAGTTTGCCTAAGTCGATATCAAATTTATCAAAAATCGCCAATATATCACTATCGGGTACTTCCAATAATTTTAATAACCAATGTTCAATTTCGACATTATAATGAGTACGTGAAAGACAAAGTCCCGCAGCTCCTTCTAGCGCATTGCGAGAGGTTTCATTCAACCTACCGACTAATGATTTTAAATCAATTGTAACCATATCTATTCCCTTTTTTCACGTGATGTTAATTTATACACATTTCATTAAATTATTGCCCACTTGTTCACCAGTACTGTTAGTACTAACAAACGCCTTGTACATTGTCGCAGCATGATACGCCGCAAATTTTGGTGAAACTTTTTTGTGTCTGATCTTGGTTATTGTTTTGCGTTTTATGGTGTAGGTTTTTAAACTCACCGACACCACCTGCTCTAAGCACCCATTGGATCTCATCATCACCTAAATAAGCGGTGCCTGAAGAGTAACAAGGTAGTTTTTCATAATTGTTATTAACTCGCTCTTCATGGGTTAACGCAGCGTATTGGAAAAAATCTTTTAGCTTTTCTGGGCTAACATAAAAACCTTTACAAGCCTCGGCCATTTCAGGCCTTTCTATGATACTTTCACCTTGTGCCAGCACGGTAATATCCGTTAGCTCATTAGCAGCTCTGCTAGAGCAAGCACTGATCGTAGTCATAGCTAACAAAGCTAATAGCGAATAAAGTCGCCTTAATGGCAAACGTTGTTTGTTACTATTTCGGTTAGAATTTATCATCTGTTACCTCACCGAAATCGGTATATCTATCACAGTATTGTCACCACTAGTATTACCGTATTCAGCACCTGATGGCTTACTAGATAACCAGCTGGTCCAGCCTAAAATGGGTTTGTTTTTAGCCGAAAAACTCACCTTACTAGGCCTATCTTTTTTTAGCGTACGCAAGATAAAACTATAATCATGTTCAAAGCCTAGATACAGGCGAACAAGTTCATCCAACGCTTTAAGATGAGGAGTTTGTGGAGTGAACTGCTTTAATTGCTTAGCAGTGAGAGGCCCCAAAATAATATTTATTTTACCCTGAGCGAAAAAGCCTTTTTTGCCTAACATGACCGTTTTGCCTAATTGATTATTTTGTCCAGCATCACCGTTCATGGGCATTCTTGTTCTGACATCGTCAATCAAGGGCTGCCATTGACCAACAAATTCTTTTATCTCTACCGGTAAGTTAAAGTGACTTTCAAGAATTTGTTTGAGACCAGAGGCTGTGCGCACCGAGCTACTTAACAAGCCGGCATAACGCAGTAATGATTCATCTTTGGTGTAAAGGCGATCTGTTAGGTTAGCTGTGCCTAAACCAATCAATGACAGTAACATTTTGGTGAAATTATCTGTTTTAGCCTTACTGCTGTCGGCCCTACTTTTTTGAGTGCTATTCGTTTGACCCTTACTAGTTAGGGTCGAACTGTTATTTGCTAAACGGCAGCGTTCATATTCTAGTGGCGCAAAGTATTTAACCGAGGACTGAAAAAATAACGATGCAGTTCGGTGATTAAATAAATTAAAGAACTCACTAATGGTTTTGTCTTTAAGTTTTAAGCGTTTTAATACCGTTTCAGTATAGTGATAAGGCAGTACACCATTACTACCGGTTAAACCAATAAAGTTCAGCTCCATTTTCCATTGATTATTTTCTTTATTGTCTTGATACAAGGGTTCAATAGATGAAATTTCAGCGGAAGGAAATGATAGCGATTGGCGGCTGGTAAAGCGTATGCATTCAGATTGAGGCGGCATAAAGCGGCCCACAGATTGAATTGCCGAAGTTTCAACCATGTCGTTATAGTTATTGCTGCGCTCAATTACCCTAACAGCCTGCTTAAAGGAAAACAGATAAGGCTGCTGAGCTAATTTATCAATTACAGTAGTATTTTTTCGCCAGCTCGCGGTGGACATTTCTTTAAATAGCCTTCTTTATTTTTTGTTTTTATCAGTAATCGGGTGAAAGAGTTAATCGAGCAATACAAGCCAAAAAAGTGTTCCAATACGGTCGAAAAAAGGAAGACACTACTGCCGCTAAGTAACGAGTCATCGATATTTACTGTGATTTCGATACCGCGACACATGGCGGTATGCCCATCAATCGTCAATGGCGCACTTATCGGTTTAGCTTGTACTTGGGTAATCGACTCTATTAAGGTACGGGTAACCGCAGAGCCTTTAAAATCATATAAACGTAGTATTTCTTTTAAGGCTAAGCAGGCGTCACTGCCACCTGTTATTGATAAAAAATTCAGGTTTAAGTGAGAAATTAATCGCCATCTAGCATGATCTCGAAGCGGTGGTCTAATCACCGCAGTAGGCTGCATTAAGTAACGTATTGCTGAACACGGTGGCGCACTGTCGGTACATTGCAGTTGCGACTCACCCACTGAATAGGGCAGTTTTTGCGGCAAATCTCTATTACTGCAGGTGGTTTCAATAGTGATGGTGCGATCTTCTGGGATATTTGGATTAAAGGATAAATCCACTAAGGATAAAAACACATCAGTGCCTTCATCTCTATCATAAGTATCAAGTTTTGCATTACGACGGGCAGCAAACCAAAAGGCATGAGAGTTACTTTCTTGTTGCTCGTGATTCATGCCATAAAAGGGCAGGAAATCAACATCGTCGCCGTAATAAGAAGACGCAGTCACTTGGTCAATACTATAAACTTCATAGCCAGTTGAGCGACGTGAGTCAGGGGTAACTTTATATTCGTGTTGGGTATGTTCAAGTTTTATTGGGTCTGCGCTGTGGGCAAATAAATTGACTACCGGTGTACAACCTAGATTAAATGTTGCCTTAGAAATATTATGCTCAAGTTCAACATTGCTCTCATTGAGGTAGATATAAAAATCTAAGCTATCACTGTGATGCTCAGCTAACTTATCTGCCAAGCCAACAATATCAATAAACATAAACTTTTCCGGAAAGGCGAAATACTCGGTTAATAACCGGTAACCAATAAAAGAAGAGTCGGGGTAGGGCAACATGCCTTCACTGGTGGAAAACCCTACGGGTTGAATAGCCTTGATGCCCAAATCAACAGGTTGAGTGTCTTGCTCTGAAATTGCCATAAAGGTACGATTACAATCATTGAGCAACATCTCATACAGCGGGTTAATATGTTGCGCTTGCCCTTTAAGATAAAAACGTAGTTTGTCGACGTCTAAATCTGCGAAGTTTATATCTTTAGAAAATGTCTTCAGTGACAGCTTAAGTACACTTTCTGCGCCTCTAATCTTGGCAGAGCCCGGGGTAAAAAAGGGCTTAGCCATTAAGCTTGCTGATACAACTTCAATAGGCAATAAGGGGATTTCATAACTGGTGGTAAAGCGGCAATTCTCACCTTGAAATTGTGTGGTCTCTAATAAGGTGCCACTGGCAATGGTGTAATTTGAATCTAACTGCTCCTTGTCGGCAACAAATTGCACAATCGACATAGCCGGAATAGGACGCTGATAATGCGGGTACAAGGTACCAAGCAAAGCATCACTTATTTCAGGAAAATCATCGTCTAGTTTATGTTGAATACGGGCATTTAAAAACGCAAAACTCTCGATTAAACGGGAAACATGTGGATCTTCAATGCTGTCATTATTAATGCCTAAACGCGAGGCAATCTTAGGGTGCTCTTTAGAGAACTCACCACCAAGTTGGCGTATATAGACCAACTCTTTTTCATAAAAGGGTAATAGTTCATCGGACATAGTTAAACTTCCTTAACGCTAACAGCGCGCATTAAATAGCAAGGCAGAGTCAAGCATAGCGTCATAAACACACGTTTCTGGAATAGTTCGTTAGGCATAATTAAAGTTCCCTAACGCTAACTGCACGTGTGACAGAGTCAAGCATTGAGTCATAGACAACAACTTCTGGCAGAGGATCTGCGTAAATCACAGTATCAATACGAAACCGTAAGGTTCTATCTACGTTGTCGGCGTTTTCAATAAAAGAGACACTGACTGATTTAAATCTAGGCTCATAACTTTTCAAGGTACTTTCTAAATGAGTGATAAATTTTTTGCGTCGCTCAATATCCATGATGTTGACTGTGGCAAGATCTGGCAAACCATAATTAAAAATAGATTTATCAACTTCCGCCAAATCACTGCTCGGTTGTATTAAGTGAAAACGGGTATTTAATAGCTGCTCTAAATCTCTGCGAATACTGCTGCGTAACTGTTTTAATACTTGATGATGCTCCAATTTTTTCTCTACTTGATTATGGGGTTCATCATCAAAAAGTCGGTCTAAAATTGAAGGTCGTAATTTTTTATCTTTATCAATACGTGCCATGGTTACTTCCTAAAAGAGGCTAGTTCAGTCACTAGCTCCAGCTCTGAAACCATTTGGTCTAGCTGATAATGGGGTTGTATGTGGATAACACATAAATAATGGCCCGGTTTATTTGGGTGCTCTTTCACCCGAACATAGCCTTCTTTTAACGGGTATTTTGCTTGTTCTTGCCAGTCTAGATCTTCACTACCCGTGGTGTATTTCATCAACCACTGTCTGATGTAATCTTCACATTTTTCTGCGCTGATAAAAGAGCCAACTTTGTCGCGCACCATTAATTTAATAAAATGAGAAATTCTCGCGCCACACAATACATGCTGCAGCATAGACGATATCTTTGCATTGGTATTTACATCTAAGGTGTTGTATTTTTTAGGCTTATGTATCGACTGATTATTATAAAATGTGGTGTAAGGTGATAAATAACCTTGGCAAAGGGGGATAAATCCTAGTTCACTAATATTCTTTTCAATAGCATCAGTAATAATGACATTAGTCGTTGGTTTAAAGGCAATATCGTTGGCATCGGTGGCATGGCTATCTACCGCTAATTCTTTAAAAACACCACCGGAAAGTTGATTTCTCGGCGCGCCACGAATGTGGCCAAACCAACCTATATCGGCAAATTCTCTAATTAAAATACAGCCAAAAGCGTAACAGGCATTGCCCCAGAGGTTGTTCTCACCATTTGCAGCACTTTTTTCATAAAAATTAATGCCTTTATAACTGCCCATAGTTGTTTGGTAAGGGCGGCGCATTAATATCTTAGGTAAAGCTAGGCCAACAAAGCGGGTATCGGCAGACTTTCTTAAAGTATTCCACTTGATGTATTCCGTTTGGGTAAATATTTTCTCGTAATCTATCGGTTGACCTAAACCAGAAAAATCATCCATACCAAACAAGTCACTGGCGGCAGCAGCGATAAAGGGTGAAAAAGACGCTGCGGCTATTTGTGCTATGCCCGCTAAAGTAGAGATATCATCGGTGGGATGTTCTTTACTGATGCGGTGACTAATTTCATAATCACCAATAATGGCACCATATGGCTCACCACCTGGCGTGCCGTATTCATCACTGTATATTTTTTGAAATAGTTGGCTCTGATCAAATTCCATGGCTTTGCTGATGTCTTTAACTACTTCGGTCCAGCGCATATCGAGCACTTTTATCTTAATGCTGCGATAACCTTCCGCTTGTTTAACTAATAGCCATAAGCCGCGCCATGAAGCTTCAAGTTTTTGCAGTCTAGGCTGATGGATAATATGATTTACTTGCTCATTTATTTGATCATCAAGATCAGCAACCAGTCTAAGTAAGGCATTCCTGACGGTTTTAGCCGATGTCAGTTTACTTTTATCGACAAAGTGCTCAATGCAATACTGCAAAGCTTTAGTATCGTCTTTTTCATCGAGTAGTTGCGTTAAATTAGTAAGGTAGGCGGGTTGTTCTAAGACCTCATCAAAAGCTACCGAATCAAGACGTGCGGTATCACGTTGTGCTGGCGTTGGCTTGCTCATGAGTACAGGTGAATAGGCCACGTTAAAACTTTCTTGATAATAAAATGAGGGGATAAAATTGTTTTACTGATTGGCTAAATGAGGAAATAAATAATTTAGGTACTGGTTGTCGTTGCACAGAAAAACAAAAGTACGGCAGCTTAAACAGCGTAACCGTCATCAATTTTTGTGTATTTTCGGCAAAAACAGCAGCCTGCTTCATTATTTATTCCCTTAATAGTCAAAATGATACCAAATGACTTTAACAGGCAAAAGGTATCAATTTATACAGATCAATTAGCTAGATTTTGGAATTTTAGCTACTAGTCTAAGGGAAGCACTTAACTCTTCCATTTGTAACCAAGGGCATAAATGTGCAATAGCACTATAAACACCTGGCTGACCTGGCACTTCTTTTACTTCCACTTTCGCTTCTCTTAATGGGTAACGTGCTTTCATTTCAGCACTAGCATCAGCACTATTATTTACATAGCTGTTAATCCACTTGTTAAGCCACTCTTCGGCTTCTGAAGCTTCAATAAATGAACCTATTTTGTCACGACCCATTACTTTTAAGAAATGTGCAATACGTGAAGTCGCCATGATATAAGGTAAACGTGCTGAAATTTCATAGTTTGCCGTTACATCTGGATCATCAAATTTCTTAGGTTTTTGTGTGGTTTGTGCACCAAAGAATACCGCGTAATCAGTATTTTTATAATGACATAGTGGTAAGAAGCCTAATTTACTTAACTCTGCTTCACGACGATCGGTAATACCAATTTCTGTTGGACACTGTTGATCAATATCACCATCATCACTAACAAAAGTATGACTTGGTAAACCTTCAACTTTACCACCACCTTCAGCGCCACGAATGCTAGTACACCAGCCATATTCTGCAAATGAACGGGCTAGGGTTGCGCCCATAGCGTAAGCTGCATTCATCCAACAGTAATGGTCGTGTTTGCTTTGGCGTTGTCTACCGTCATCGCCGAGTGTACCTTCTTCAAAGTTGAAGGCTTCAATTGGCTTAGTATCTTGACCATAAGGTAAGCGAGCTAATACACGAGGCATAGTTAAGGTGACAAAACGTGAATCATCACTATCACGGAAACTACGCCATTTAGTGTATTCTGCAGAATCAAAGATTTTTTCTAAATCACGTGGTTTGGAAAGTTCGGCAAATGATTCAAAGCCAAACATTTCTGGTGCTGTTGCTGCAATGAATGGACAAAAACCTGCTGCGGCAATATTAGAAATATTTGATAATAAATCGATGTCATTTGGATGAGAAGAAAACTCAAAATCACCAATTAATGCTGCATAAGGTTCACCACCGGCGGTACCAAATTCACTTTCATAAATCTTTTTGAACGTTTGGCTTTGATCAAACTCAACCGCTTTTTCAAGATCTTTATAAATTTCTTTTTTGGTGATGTTAAGTACACGAATTTTTAATTGTGAACTAGTTTCAGAGTTCATCACTGTGTGATGTAAACCACGCCAAGAACCTTCCAATTTATTAAATTTTTGGTCTTGCATGATGGCAGAAAGCTGCGTAGATAAAGCGGCATCAATGGCATCAATAGCGGCATTAATGGTAACTGTTAAACTCTTATCCCAAGTTACAGTGCCATTTAGCGCTTCTTGAGTAAGGGTTTTTAATAACGCTTCGGTTTCATCTCTTGGCGTTTGCTTAGTGGCACTAATGGCTTGCTCTAAAAAACTCGCTTCTAGTACATTACCGGCTTCAGCCTGTGCTTGGTTGGATAAAGTTTCTTCTGCAGACATTATTTATCTCCCTCATTTTTTTCAGCATCAAGACCTAACTCGCCAGACAAAGAAGATAGCGCTTCGGTATTGTTGAGAATATTCTCTAAGATATCTTCTAACTCATCAGAGCGATCTGCTTTACTTAATAAATCACGTAATCTATCACGGGTTTGCAATAATTTTTTCAGCGGCTCAACTTGCTCAACAATTTTATGTGGTTCAAAGTCTTCCATATGATTAAAATCAAGAGCAATAGACAGTTCACTACCATCATCAGCTAATGTATTGGCAACTTTTAGGTTTAATTTTGGTGCTGTTTTTGCCATGATATCGTTGAAGTTGTCACGATCAATTTGTGAAAACTTTCTATCTTTTAAGGCCTTTTTATCTTTGGTGTTATCACCAGAGTAATCACCCATGACACCCATAACAAAAGGAATATCCTTTTTAGCTACTGCGCCGTTCGTTTCCACATCATAAGTAATGTGTACGCGAGGTTTCCTTACTCTTTTTAGTTTGTTATGAATACTTTCCGCCATGGTTTTTCTCCGTGTATAAAAAATTAAGTTTGGTAGTTACCGACAAATTTCACTATCAGTCTGGGCATTAACTGCTCACATTTACTGAAAATCTTTATGAGTCGTCAACACTTACTCCGGTAAGAGAGCTATAAGTATCTCTTGAAGAGGAGTCTGGAATAAGTTCTTTCATCAGCTCTTCAAGTGGCATATTTCCCCATTTCACTGTTTTCGTTAACATATACGAAATGGGCGAATGTGGCTCAGTTTTCTTAAAATATTCAGCAATAGTGTTTAGTTGCTTAAAAGCGTCATCTCGCGAATTTAATGCGTTAGTTACGGCATTGTTTTGGCTAGTGGCAGGACTGGTTGCTTGTTCATCCAATAGCTCGCTGTCACTTTCTTCTTCGACATCACTGGTGTCGGTGATAATAGGTAACTTTGCTTTAGCTATATGGTTAATAGCGCCTTTAGCATCTTGAAGAAGATCAATGATTTTACTGGTTGGTGGTGCATCATAGCTGCCACAAAATTCGGATAACAGCTTATCTATTGCTTGATATTCAGTTAAGCAAACTTCAATGTCTTGATATAAGTTGCTGTAGTATTCGCTTGACGAATTCTCGACAGCTTTGTCAATATTTTCCATTGAAAAGCCAACACGTTCTATTTGATCGTTCTGTTTTCGCTCATCAGAAAGGCGACTAATGTCTATGGCTTGTTGGTATTGCCATAAACTATAGGGCTCATAAGAAGCGTCTTCAGTGATAAATGAATTACGGATAGGACTTAATAACACGCCGTCTGCGCCTTCACCATTTAAACCGGCGATCGGGGCAACACGGGTTTCAATACCGTCTTCATCTTCTACTGGGTATAAACCTTGTTCCCAGAAATTTTCAATTAATTGTCTAATTAAGCTAAAGCCATCTTTAAGGCCTTGGAAGCCAGACTTACGCACTAAAGCCTCGGTAAGCCAGCAGGCAAGCTCAACATCTTTAGATTGTGTTGCTATGACTTTAGGCGCTAATAAAAATATCTTCTGCCACTGCTCATTTGCTTCGGTGCTATCACCATCGAACATATTATTTCGTTCGGCATCACGGGCGGCGCGTCGGGCATCTTTTATTTGCGAGTAATCGGATGAGTGAGCAGTATCAAGACGAAGATCATTACCAACGCTAAGCTCTCCTTCAATAGGGGCTAGCATGGCTGGAATATCAATTAGTGCGGGTGAGGGCATTGAATTTGTAATCTCCGTATTATTATTTTTAGTCCTTCTTACTGAGAAGATTATTATGGAATGGCTTTATTTGCAATAGCCCCGATAAATAATTATTAACAGCCTGATTACATTGTTAACCGACTGTTTCAATTAACTGTCAAAAATATGCTTTTATTGATTGAAAAACAATCATCAAAGGAAGGGGGTAGCGATGTTTATCTTGAAATACTTGCTTAAGTAAATATTAAGTTAAACATTGGCTTTTCGATGTTAATTTTGATAGCTTTTATCATTAATCATCTGTAATATGACTTGCAAATTTATCGGTTCTTTTACTGGGAGGTTTTATTAATATTAGGTGCTAAAGCCTATGAAAACAGGGTTTTATCCTGAACTTTATTTGACTTTATAAGCCTAACTTTATTGCGGAAATTGAATCAATAACTTAACGATAGAAGTAAGAACATGATGTTCTTTGATTAATGATGATGAGGTTCCCTTATCAAGGAATGATCTTATGGCAATTGAAATAACCATTATTAACTCACCAAGTAATGTTGATGTAGGCAAATCAAGCCATACATTTCCTGAAGCTGGTGGTACGCTAGGACGCGGCAGCAATAACCTCTGGGTACTAGATGATCCTAATAAATATATGTCATCTGTTCATGCCAAAATAGCTTGTGTCGCAGAGCAATATTTTCTCACAGATTTAAGTACCAATGGTACCTTTCTCAATGGCGCAGCTGAGCCCATTGGTAATGGTAATCAAGTTGGCTTAAACGATGGTGACCGTTTTACCATCAGTGATTATGAATTTATCGCTAATATCCCCAACGAGATGGCTAACGCAGATATCTTCCAAAGCGCGATTAACACTAATAGTAGTAGCGACCCTTTTGCAGAATTTTCTGGTTTCTCTGATATAAGTGCTGCAACCGCAGGACAAGATGATTTTCTCTCTCAAACATCATCAGGTAATGATCCTTTTTCCTCAGCTAGTAGTGATCCATTTGCTTCAGGTATTCAGCAGAGTAGTTCGATTAATAATCCACTGTCAGCATTTGACGCCGAACAAATTGATCCACTTGAATTATTAGACAGTGCCCAATCCGCCAGTGATCCTTTTGCCCAGCCAATAAATGGCCTTGATAGTTTTTCACCAGATGCTTTCTCTGCAGATAACTTTACCGCAGCAACAAGTACCTCAATTGAAAGTAATAATGCCGCCACAGATGCAATTAGTTGGCCTAAGGCCAACCAAGAAGCGGGCTTAATCCCTGATGATTGGGATGATGATGACCTGCTTGCTGATTTTCCTCCTGCTATGGCGCCAATCTCTGGGGCAAGTTCACCGTTTGAAACACCAATACCTGCACCAACGCCAGTAGCCGCACCACAAGCTTTTGCAGTGCCAATAGTTACAGCAAAGCCCGTTGCCGCACCAGAGCCGCAAATTAATGCGCTTCATGAACCTGCGCCGGTAGCAACTAGTCAGCATAGCGATGTCGCTTATGCCGCGCTCGAATTAAAGAACCAACAATTACAGCTTGAAGTGGCGCAATTGAAACAGCAATTGTTGCAAGTGCAATCAGTATCAGGTAAGTCAAGTTCACCAGCAAGTGGTAGTACTGAAACACAAAGTGTTGTTAATGCCATGGGTCTTGGTAAGTGGAATTTAGACGATAAGAAAGTGGCAGAAATCAATGACACTGTTGGACTGTTAATGCGCGAAACCATGCAAGGCATGATGCGGGTATTAAAATTTAGAAAGAAAATTAAAGAAGAATTTCGCATCAATGTTACTACCATTCAATCGGTTGAAAACAACCCATTAAAATTCTCTGCCAATATTGATGATGCTATGGAAAATATGTTCATCAAAGAGAACAATGCTTATAAAACGCCAGTTGCTGCGGTAAGAGAAGGTTTTCAAGGTATTGCCGAGCACCAGGTGGCGGTAATTGCCGGTATGCAAGCAGCATTTAGAGGCATGATAGAACGATTTGACCCCAGTAATTTAGAAAGTCGTTTTGAAAAATACAAGAGTTCAAGTTTGCTAAGCCTAGGGCAAAAAAGTAAGCGTTGGTCAGCCTATAAGGAATATCACCAAGGCTTAGTTGAAAACCTTGATGACTCTTTTCAACATTTATTTGGCTATGACTTTGTGCAAGCTTATGAAGATCAAATGCAGCGTTTAATCAGTGCTAGGCTATCGCCAAAGGATACTAACAATGACAGTAACAACGATGAAGCTATTAACTAATTTACGGAAAAATAATGAGCAGATTTAATTTCAGTACACTTAATTTAAGTAAAGCTAATTTCGGCAAACTTAATATCAGCAACCTAACTTTCGGGAAATTTACTTTCGGTAAGCTGAAGTTGGCTAAAGTGATTGCGATAGCAGCAATGGCTTTGTCACTTGCTTCATGTACCTCAGTAAACAGTAAAGTTGGTGGTTTCTTAGACCTTGATACCGATTTACAATTGAGCTTTGTGGTAGACAAAAGTGTCAACCCGGATGACAGTAAAGTATCGTCGCCACTCATTGTTAGAATGTATGAATTAAAATCTACCAAGGCTTTTGAAAATGCTAACTTTATCGACTTATATGAAAGAGACTCAGAGGTATTAGGTAAAACTATGATTACTCAGCAGTCGTTAAAGCCTATTCAGCCTAATGAAGATAGCACGGCCAGATTTGTCTTAAGTAAAGGCACAAAATATATCGGTTTATACGCTGAGTTTCTTCAATATGAAGATGCCAAATATAAAGTCATTATACCTGTGGCAGAAACTAACGTGGTTAGTTCAACAGCTAAGGTACAACTGTCTGAAAATAAGATGATAATCTTAAAGTAATCACCTTAAAGTAATCAGCTTCACTGGCAGCCAAATTATAAGTTACCAGTAAAGACTGAATGGAATAATAATAAAATAGCGGGATCTTATGTCATTAGATAGTAAAGTAGTTTGGTCAGAAGGGATGTTCTTAAATCCGCACCACTTCCAGCAGCAGGAACGTTACTTAGAAAAGTATATTCAAGGTAAATGTTCCGCAATGGGAGCCTATGCTTGGGGTATTAATCAACTGGATTTAGACCAAGAACTATTGAAATTAGGGAAAATATCGCTAATAAGATCTTCGGGTATTTTTCCTGATGGAACGCCTTTTAGCTTTCCTGATCATAACGATCGTCCAGACGTATTTGAAGTACCTGAAAATACTACTAATCAGATAGTTTATCTTGCTATACCGGTTAAGCGTCCAGGAGCACTTGAGATTTTATCTAATGATGAATCACAAGGTTTAGCTCGCTATTATTCTTCCAAACAGGCGATTAGAGATGTTACTTTTGATGGTGGGGAATCACTAGATATTGCTGTTGGCAAACCTAGATTAAGGTTGTTATTGGGCTCTGATGATTTAAGTGGTTATGCCACTATTGCTTTATTAAAAATTGTTGAAACCCGAGAAGATAAAAACGTCTTACTTGATGACAACTATATTCCTTCATGTCTAGATTGCTCAACCACGGCAAAATTATCAGGATTTTTAACCGAACTGGTTGGTTTATTACATCATCGCGGTGAATCTATTGCCGGTCGTTTAGCTGATACTCAGCGTGGTGGTACCGCTGAAATTGCGGACTATATGATGTTACAAATGATCAACAGATTAGAGCCTTTGGCTGCTCACCTATCAAAACTACAAAGTTTACATCCTCTCGAACTATACACAGAGCTAGTGCAAATGGTCGGCGAGTTTTCTACCTTTGTTACTGAAACTAAAAGGCCGCCAAGCTTTGGTGCCTACTTACATGGTAATTTGCAGCAAACATTTACCCCGGTAATGACCTCATTAAGACAATGTTTAAGCATGGTTTATGAGCAAACTGCAGTATCAATGCCGCTAGTTGAGAAAAAATTTGGTATTAGAGTTGCGCAAATTACCGATAGAAGTTTACTTAGCTCAGGTGTTTTTGTCCTGGCGGTACGCGCGGCAATACCAGAAAACAATTTACGCAATCAATTTCCTGCCACGGTTAAAGTGGGTCCAGTTGAGCGTATTCGCCAATTAGTGAATGCGGCTATGCCGGGTATTCCACTGAAACCTTTACCGGTTGCACCAAGACAAATTCCTTATCATGCCGGTTATTGCTACTTTGAGCTTGAACGAAATAATGACTTCTGGAAAGAGCTCAGCCATTCAGGGGGATTTGCCTTCCATATTGGTGCAGATTATCCAGAGCTAGAACTTGAGCTTTGGTCTATACGCCAGTAACTCACTTACCTCAAAGGAATGAAGATGTCAGTTGATAATCCAGATAAAACGGTATTTAGACAGCCCATTAACCGAGGTGATGGTACGGTAGTTCGTCCAATGCCCGGTGGGCGTGCACCCAGTAATCAAGCGCCACAGCCTGCGCCGATGCAGCAACCGTATCAACCTCAGCAAGCTCAACCTGTGAGTATGCCTAGAGCTAATATCCCCGATGATTTCTCTACTACTTGTGGATTAAATCCATTAGTGAATGCCGCTGCTACCTTATTAGCGGTATTTTCAAAAACGCGTGAATCACTCAGTCATCCCAATGTCGGTAGTTTACATCAACAACTTGATCGAGAAATAAAAGCCTTTGATATCAAGGCTCGAAATGCTGGTGTTAAAGAAGATACTGTCATGATCGCTCGTTACTTACTTTGTACCATCTTAGATGAGGCGGTATTAAATACCCCTTGGGGCGCTGAAAGTGCTTGGAATCAAAGAACTCTGCTCGGTATATTTCATAAAGAAACCGCTGGTGGTGAGAAATTTTTTGCCATCTTAGATCGTCTGCGTAATAGCCCTGCGGAAAATATTGATGCACTTGAACTGATTTATATTTGCCTGAGTTTAGGCTATGAAGGCAAGTATCGGGTTATCGCTCGCGGCAGAGATCAATTAGAACAATTACGTGATGACTTATTTCATATCATTCGTAGCTACCGAGGTGAGTATGAACGCTCGTTATCACCTTGTTGGCAAGGCCTAGCTAACTCTAAAAATACCCTTTCAAACTATGTACCCATGTGGGTTGTTGCCAGTGTGGTCGTTGGACTGATGGCGTTAACTTACTCTGGCTTTAGGTATTGGTTAGATCAATCCTCAGACTCAGTAAGTCAGCAGCTAACTGAGATCAAAAGCGAAAATAACCAAGTAGCAAAAGATTTGCCAGCAGCTAACTCACAATAAATAAGTCGCTAATAAGTAAGTCGTTTAGTTAAGTCGTTATAAGTAAGTAGTTTAAAAAATTATCTGAGTATTTAATGAAAAATATCATAGCTTTTTTTAAAAATAGAATTGTCATCTCCGCTTTTGGTTTAATCATCTTAGCGTTACTTATTTGGTTTATTGGCCCAGCGTTTAAATTTGGTGAAGACAATAGCGCACCCTTACAGTCAGAAAGCGCACGATTAATCACTATTTTAGTGATGTCATTATTGTGGGGCATCAATAACTTAAGAATTCAGCACCAAGAAAAACAAAGTAATAACAACCTAGTTAATGACTTACAAAGCGCTCAAGAAGACTCTGCAGGCGATATTATTAGCGAGCAAAAATCTGATGAAATGACCCAGATGAGCGAACGTTTTACACAAGCATTAACAACCCTTAAAAAGCTCAACTTTAATGGCAGTGGCGCTAAGTCGGCGTTATATGAATTACCTTGGTACATTATTATTGGTCCACCAGGCTCAGGAAAAACCACTGCGTTAGTGAATTCTAGTTTAGATTTCCCTCTTGCGGAGCAGTTTGGTAAAGGCGCTTTACAAGGCGTGGGCGGCACCCGAAATTGTGATTGGTGGTTTACTAATGATGCGGTATTAATTGATACTGCCGGCCGATATACCACCCAAGATAGCCATAAAGTGGTTGATAGCTCAGCATGGGAGGGTTTCCTTAAGTTACTTAAAAAACATAGACGTAGAAGACCAATAAATGGCGCTATTGTCGCTATTAGTATACAAGAGCTATTAACACAAACTGAAGAAGAACGCGCTAAGCACGCAAAAATTATTAGAACCCGTATAGACGAGTTAATGGAAAAACTTGAAGTACGTTTCCCGGTTTATTTGATGTTCACTAAGTGTGATCTCGTCTCAGGTTTTAGTGAGTTTTTCGAAGACCTAGGTAAAGAAGAGCGCGAACAAGTATTTGGTATCTCTTTACCTGATTCACCTGAGCCATCGAAAGCCCCTGATTTTGCCAAACTTAGCCAAGAATATAAAAATATCATTAAAGGCTTATATCAGCGTGTGCTGTTTAGAGTACATAACGAACGTGATATTAAACGCCGTAGTGCTATTCAAGGCTTTCCACAGCAAATGGAAAACTTGCAAGAGATGGTTGATAGTTTTGTCCAGCAAACCTTTGTACAAAACCGCTTTAGCCTACAGCCTTATCTCCGCGGTGTTTATTTTACCAGTGGCACACAAGATGGCACACCCATCGATCGATTAATGGCCTCAGTTTCATCTAACTTTGGTTTTACCAATAGCGGCAGTAACTCAGCATTACAGCAAGGGAAAAGTTACTTTTTAGGTAAGCTTTTTAAAGATGTTATTTTTACTGAGTCTGAGCTGGTTGGCGCCAATCGCTTTTATGAAAAAGTCATTAAATGGAGTCAGCGCGCGGCTTATACCACCATGGCTGGTATTTCTGTTGCTTTAGTGGTGATGTGGACGGGCGCTTATTCGCAACATGAAACTTACATGCATGAAGTTGAGGGCTATGTCGCCGAGTACCAAGAGCAAGCTAAAAACCAAAGCCGTTGGTCATCTGATATTCGCAATACCTTACCTACACTTAACGCCTTAGCGAAAGCCAGTATTGTTTATGATCAAGATCAAAATCCTTGGCTAAATAGTTTAGGTATGTATGACACCAGCGTTGATGAGGCGGCAAATGAAGCTTATCAAAGCCACTTAACCCATGTTTTTTATCCCAAATTAATAAAGTATGTTGAAATACATTTAAAGGGTAGCGGTAGCAATGAACAGCTTTACAGCGCCTTTAGAACTTACATTATGTTTAATAAGCTTGAACATATGGATAGGAAACTTGTTGAAGAATGGTTTTTAAACCAATGGCAAGAAGAGTTTTCTCAGCAAAGAGATAACAAACAGGCACTTGAAGCTCATTTAACTGCACTACTTGCTTTAACCATAAGGCCAGCAGAGTTAAATAAATCATTAGTTGTGTCAACTCGCCAGCGTTTATTACGTATGCCAATCTCGCAACGTATTTATCAACGCATTCGCACTACAGCGGAATATGCTCAGCCTATTAATATGCTGGCAGAAATGGGCGGCGCCGTACAAGACAGTTATCGAGTTAGCCCGGCTATCGAAGCTAAGCTAACTATTCCTATGCTATTTACCAAGGCAAGTTACGATGAAATAGACTTCTCAGCAGACTCAGACTTTATTGTCAGCATAGCTAACGAGCGTTGGTTACTGCATGATGAAGCTAAGCAAGAGGTTGCTTTTATTAGTGATGATCTTGATGACATCAGTAAAAAAGTAAAAGCACTTTACTTGGCCGATTATAATAAACATTGGCAGCAGATATATGATGCCTTAAATATCAAACCAGTTAAAAACATATTACAAACCAGTAATTTACTGAGCAGTTTTGCTGATCCAATTTATTCACCCATAGTGGCAATACTGAATGTCACTTCGAGCAATACTCAGCTGTCGAGCCAAACAGCCGCCAATATCTCTGATGACAACACTAAAGGCATTACTGGTGAATTAGCTAGCTTTGCTGCCTCAAAAACCAAGTGGACCACGGTTGATAAAAGGTATCGCAGTATTAATGTATTGTTGCGTGAGAGTAAAAAACAGCCTGCAGCGATAAACACCGCCTTGTTAAAAATATCTCAGCTGCAAGAAATGGTAAATAGTATCAGCTTAGCGTCAGACCCTAGCCGAAAAGCGTTTAAATTGGTTAAGGCTCGCTATCAAAATGGCGCTGATAATGCCATTACCGCGCTGCACTCTTACGCGAAAAATATGCCTAAGCCAGTTAAACGTTGGTTAACGAGTCTTGCCGATGAAACGTGGCGAGTAATATTGCGCTCTGCCCATCAACATATTAACAATGAGTGGCGCAATACGGTTTACCAACCTTATATGAACAGTATTGAAGGGCGTTATCCGGTCGCTAAAAATTCAGATAACGACATCGCCTTATTTGATTTTGTCGCCTTCTTCAAACCCAACGGTACGGTTGATACTTTCTATCAAGAAAATGTTAAACCTTTTATAACTACCCGCCGAGGCTGGAAAAATAAAACCATAGATAAGTACAACTTAGGTCTGTCAAAAGCGACCTTACTACAAATTCAACGTGCCTTAGAAATTAAGAACGTCTTGTTTCGAGAAAATGCGGAAACACCGAGTTTAGGCTTTAGCTTAAAACCGAATGCTATGCCAAAAAATAATGTCAGGTTTATGCTGGAAGTGGGTGCTAACCGAATTACTTACAGTCATGGCCCTAAGTTTTGGAAAACTCTGAAGTGGTCAGCTGACAGTGAACAAAGCCGAGTGCGCATTGTTTTTGAAGATTTAAATGAACAACAGCACAGTGAAACCTTTGAAGGGCCTTGGGCTTGGTTTAGGTTATTAGCGCAATCCAAATTAACCAAAACCAGTGAATCTAGTACCTATTTAGTGACTTATGCCATCTCTAATAACAGTGATGATGAAAGACAGTCTTTTGATGCAAGGCATAAAATATCTTATAAAATCAAAGCGAAAAGTGTTAATAATCCTTTTGAAAAACAATTGTTAAGCTTGTTTAAATGTCCTGAGAGAATCTAATGAACGCAGACATACCTTTAGGTTTATACGGAAAACTGCCCAGTTACGGTGACTTTGTCCACCGTAACCTACCGGCTAAATTCATCACCTCGTGGGATGAATGGTTGCAACTGTTTGTTGCCAGTTCAAAAGAGCAAATTGGTGAACCTTGGCTAGATATTTATTTAACTAGCCCTATTTGGCGCTTTGTTTTATCGGCCGGTGTTGTTGATGAAAATCATTGGGCCGGCATAGTGCTACCCAGCGTTGACCAAGTAGGGCGTTACTATCCATTTACTATTGCCATTCCATTAAATAATGACATTAACCCGTTAGAGTTTATGTCGACAAATGGTCGTTGGTTTGCCCATATTGAAGAATTAGCCTTACAAGCACTTGATGGTCAGTTTTCTCTGGAAGAATTGCTCGAACAAGCAAATCATCAAGCGACCATGGTGCCTATGGCCTACTTAAAGACAGGCCAACAGTTAGCAACAAGCAGTCAACATATTGATTTTCAGTTTGAAGAAGAGTTACCGATAAATGTCTATGCACATCTACTCGATAGCTTGTTCAGCTCAACATTAAATAGTTACAGTGTTTGGTCAACTACGGGCTCTGAGAATATATCACCTTGTCTTTTTACCGTGCAGGGATTACCACCCGCTAGCCAATTACCGGCAATGATTGATGGTAACTGGGCCCATTGGGGCTGGCCAAAAACCTATATAGCTAAATAACTTTCGAATCCTCATTTGAAACATATATTGAGAATAATACGGAAATTGAGAAAGAAGTAAATTATGAATGATGTAACAATAAGAAGACCACTTACCTGGGCGAGTGCGGGTGCCACGGATGTTGGCACAGTTAGACCTTTAAATGAAGATTCATTCCTGTGCCAGCCTGAAATAGGCTTGTGGACAGTGGCAGACGGTTATTGTTTGGCTGGGCATGACGTTTTTAGTCATGATATTGCTAATAGCACCAGAAATAACATACGGATAGCAAGTTAATGAATGACGTAACCATAAGAAGACCACTTACCTGGGCGAGTGCGGGTGCCACGGATGTTGGCACAGTTAGACCTTTAAATGAAGATTCATT
>NZ_JABSOV010000069.1:0-2520 GCF_013215345.1 Colwellia sp.
CTTGATCTATGCCTTATTTATCTTTTTGTTAAAGCTACCTGTATTAACGGTAATGATTTATGGTGCTATCGCCTCTGTAATGCAACTTTGGCATCATAGCAATACTAAATTACCTGCCAATGTAGACAGTTTTTTACGCAGGCTCATCATTACACCTTCTTTACATAAGCTGCATCATTCGGCTTTTAAAGAAGAAACCAATAGCAATTACGGCACGATTTTTTCATTTTGGGATCGATTTTTTGGCACTTTATGTGAATATGAACAGAAGAATAAAGTTTTTAACTATGGTTTAGAGTATTTTAGGGAAGAAAAGCAACTCGACTTTTTGCTAACCTTAAAACAGCCCCTGAGCTATAAACCTGAAAAGTAATTTTATTTCAGGTAGTTAAGATCCGGGTGCAGGAGTTGATTTAGATTAAATAGTCTTAGAGGTGCTTATTAAAATTATATGAAAATAAATAATTTTAAAGTGTAAGTAATATGGACACTTTCGATAATAACAACGGTTGAATAGATACGATTATCGCCCCTTTTTGTATAAAAGCATGATTTACAATTTAAAGATCTGCGCTGAGATGACAACTAATTTGTCCTATAATAAATAAGCGAGCTACTAAGTAGTAATATTGATGTTTACCATTCGCTATAAACAGAAAGGGCAGCTATGCAGAAGATTGTTATTAATTGGCCGCGTTTATTTCGATATTCATTGCTGTTTATCGTCTTTTCTATGTCAGTGACAATCTTTATGCTCATTTGGTTCTCTTCAAGTCTAGAAGACGTATGGAATAATGGTATTTCCTTTTCAACAACTCAGCTGATAATATCCTTTGAACTATCACTGACACTGTTTATATTCATAAGCTTTCCAGTATTATTATTTCGATTTATATTCTTTTTTTCTAAAATGATCTACCGTGGGCGCAAGCCTGATATTGCTATTCTTAATATTCAAACCCTCTTTAATCCGGTAAATTTTTTATTATTTCCTAGTTTACTTTCACCTTTGGGCATGGACTATCGTAGACGTTGCATAATATCCTTAATTTTATTAATTTCACTGTACCTTTTAATGATGTTAATTATTAACTAACTCCACTATGCAGCTCAGCGAATGCCTTATTGTTATGAATATTAGTGACAATTCTCAGTAATATTTAATTCTCAGACTCAATATAGCAATATAGTTAAAATAAGAACTTGAAATTTAAGGGCTTTAGGGTAAATTATTAACTATGAATGTAGATGGAATTACTAATACCAATTCCACTAAGTTATTGCCCATTTGTGCTGATTAAAATAGCCCAAGACTACGTTGTTCTCAATCCTAATAGCCAGCTATTGGTCAATCGAGCGCCTTGTCCTGAAATATTTTCCCCAAGCACAACAAGATCACAAACTTAATGGAAATGATATAACATATGTTTAGAGGTTATTATGAACAACTCTGATATTACTAGTTCACAAGAAATACTGCTGAAAGTAAGCAAAATCATTGAAACTGAATGTGCGCAAGATGCAAGTGCCTTACTAGTCGATGGTTTCGTTTTGCTGGGTGTTGGCAACAGTTTTTTTGCCGATACCGAAAATCGTTTTGTTTATACAATGGGTTTTCCTAAACCCATTGAAGAGCTAAGTCACTGGGCAAATTCAAATTTTTAATAATTACTTTTTCAAGGTGTATATAGAAGATTTTTTAGGCCGTATTATAATCAATAATTATTGCCCTTGAACGCGGATTTACCGTCTGAGTCAGCTACATATAAACAAACTATATTTAAAAATCATGTACAGATACGAAGGAGTGTAAAATGGAATTAGGTGCATTTTCAGTTAGTTTATCAGTGAGTGACATCGAAGCGTCAAAAGATTTTTATCATAAAATGGGTTTTGAGGTAGTTGGTGGATAACAATCGAAAAATTGGTTAATCGTTAAAAACGGTGCGCATACAATCGGTTTATTTCAGGGTATGTTTACCGGCAATATTATGACTTTCAATCCCGGTTGGGATAAAGATTGTAAAACACTCGAATCATTTACTGACATTAGAGCACTATTAAAAGAGTTTCAGGCGCAAGGTGTCGACATAATTGAACAATCTATTACCGGTGATAGTGGTGCTGCTAGTTTCTCTATAAAAGACCCCGATGGCAATGCAATCCTAATAGACCAGCATGTGTAAACATGCCATTAGCAAGTTAATAACTTTAGTCAAAAATTTAGTTAAAAAATTAAACAGGTAACAAAAAAGTGGAACAAGATTTTAAAGCGATTATCGAAAAAATAGGTGAAGACCCACAACGCGAAGGTTTGGTCGATACACCTAAACGCGCAGCAAAAGCGCTAAAATTCTTAACTCAAGGCTATGATCAGGATTTAAATACTGTCATTAACGGCGCCTTATTCAGCTCAGATTGTGATTCTATGGTTGTCGTTAACAACATTGAATTATATTCGTTATGCGAACACCACATGTTACCTTTTACCGGTCGCTGCCACATTGGTTATATCCCCAA
>NZ_JABSOV010000069.1:2530-22380 GCF_013215345.1 Colwellia sp.
AAACGGCAAGGTATTAGGCTTATCTAAATTGGCTCGTATTGTTGATATGTACGCACGCCGTTTGCAAATTCAGGAAAATCTAACACAGCAAATTGCCGAAGCTATCATGGCGGTTACTGATGCCAAAGGTGTTGGTGTGGTTATGTCAGCATCACATTTATGTATGCGTATGCGCGGTGTTGAAAAACAGAACTCCGAAATGAAAACCTCATGTATGCTCGGTTCATTCTTAAAATGTAAAGATACTCGCGCGGAATTTTTACAGTTGATTAGAAATTAATGCATAGTGATTCTTGGGTATTAGTCACTGGTGGGGCAAAGCGCATTGGCGCGTTTATCAATCAAGAGTTTGCTAAAAGCGGTAAGAATATCGTCTTGCATTACCATCAATCTGAAAGCGCCGCCTTAGCCTTAAAAGTGCAATTAGAAGCACACAATATCAAGGTGGTTTTATGGCAAGCAAATTTAGCTGATCCAGCTAGTATTGAGCAACGCTTTAGTGAGTTACTAACGCAGGTTACTCATATTGAATTATTGATAAATAATGCCTCAGTGTTTGAGCAAGGCTCATTACTTGAATCCTCTTTAGAGCAAATTCAAAACAATTTGAATATTCATCTGACTAGCCCTTGGTTATTAATTCAAGCCATGACAAAGCAAAAGATAACACTACACAAGCCTTGCCAAATAATTAATATTTCAGATGCGAATTTAGCGCACCTTTACACCAGTAAAGCCGCCTATTTTATCTCGAAAAAAGCCCAAGAAACATTAACTGAATTGGCGGCTATCGAATGTGCACCTAATGTCAGAGTAAATGCCATAGCACCGGGTTTTGTTTTAGAAGCTACGAGTGCAGCTAGTACTAAAAACACTCAAGAAAATAGTCAAACCAGCTCTCAATTAGACACTCGATTAGATAATAAAGAAATCAATATTTTACAACGCCAAGTGCCGTTAGCTGATTTATATTCAGCAATAGAATTTTTATCAAATAATCATTCTATTACCGGACAAACACTGCAAATAGACGGAGGGAGTCACTTACAATGTCCATCATATATGTTGAACAACTAGAAATTTATACCATTCTCGGTATCACAGCAGAAGAACGTGAGAACAAACAAAAACTCATCATTGATTATTGGATTGACGCCGATATATCTAAGGCTATGATGTCTGATGATATCGCGGATTGTGTGAATTACCGCACCGTCAACAAAGAGATCTTGTCTGTGGTATTAAACTCCAGTTATAACACCATTGAACGATTATTAGGCATACTACTAGAGTTGATTCTATCCTTTGAAGGGGTCTTACACGCCAAGTTAAAAATTGCCAAACCAGGAGCCTTACGTTACGCAAAAAGCGTTTCGGTTACTGCGGAACGTTCCGCTTAATGCCATTTTATATTGTCGCGGTTGGCTCAAATATTGAGGCTAAAAAGCATATTCAACAAGCGTTTGAGCAACTGAAAAGAATGGATTCTCAGGTGAGTATTGCTACATTACTACACACCAAAGCGGTGGGATTTACCGAGCAGGCCAATTTTATTAATACCGCCTTTTCATTTGATTGTTCGCTTAATGCCACTGACTTGAAAATCGAGTTGAAAAATATTGAAGCACAGTTGGGACGCGTACGGACCAGTAATAAAAATGGCCCGCGCACCATAGACTTAGACATTGTAAAAATAGATCACAATATTATTGACGATGATTATTACCAATACGACTTTGTTAAAAAATCAGTAGATGAACTGGTTGAGAGACAGGCGATAAAAAGTAGTGTTATTAAACCCGTCGGTAATTAACTACGCAGCTTTAACGGCATTATAATTTTTAGTATTGAACTTATTTCATTAAATACAAATATATAAGATATGTAAAATTTATGTAAACAAGCTGCGTGCTTAACGTTATAATTAAGCAACTAAGATAATTAGGCTTTGAAATGAAGAAGACTTACATAGCGCGACAAGCTGTTTTTAATAGGAATCTCGATACCATTGGCTATGAATTGTTTTTCAGAGATACTGCAGAAAATAAGTTCCCCGAAGTTGACCAAGATATTGCTAGCTCTAAGCTTATCATTCAAAACCATATTCAAAGTGACATTCAAACCTTGTGCATGGGAAAATTGGCATTTATCAATTTTACCGAAAGTAATTTAATCCATAAGTTTCCATTAATGTTTGATAAAGACTTAATTGTTATTGAACTAGTAGGTCATAAAAAACCATCGGAAAACTTAGTTAAAATTGTCAGTTATTATCACAAACATGGCTATAAAATAGCGTTAACGGAATATGATTTAGCCATTCATTGGGATGTGCTATTTCCTTATATCGATATAGTTAAAGTTAATATAGAAAAAATAAATACCAAACGCTTGATTCCAGCAGTTGCCCGAATGAAAACCTTCGACATCAGTATTGTTGCAGAACGAGTGGAGACAAGAAACCAACAGCAAACACTCGCTGAAGTCGGTTTTAATTATTTTCAAGGCTATTTTTATCACAAAACTGAAATGATTGAGGGGCAGACCTTAACTACAGTAAAGACCATGATGCTGCAGTTGCTGAGCGAAACGTCTAAAAGCGTGCTCGATTTTGGCAAAGTATCACAAATTATTAGCCAAGACGTTAACCTAACCATAGGTTTATTAAAAATGGTTAATAACGTTTCAACAGGCGCCAATGTTGAAATAAACTCTTTAAGACAAGCCGCAACTTATTTAGGTGAAGAAAAGTTAAAGCAGTTAGTTGCTATTTTAGCCTTATCAAACCTAACTTCAGAAAGAGCGGATGAAGTATGTAAACAAGCCTTGATTACTGGCAGGATGATGGAAACCCTGAGTACTAAAAATCACTTTGTTTCAGTCAAAGAATTTGCCTTTATTACCGGCTTACTGAGTTCTATTGAAGTTATTCTCTCCATGCCAGTTGCCGAAATTCTTAAAACGATGCCGTTGGCTAGTCCTATTGAAAAAGCATTAATAGCGAATGATGGTGTATTAGGTGAGTTATTAAATTTAACTACGGCATTTATTTCAGACAATAATGAGAATATTCTTCAACTTATTACTAAGCAGGGTCTTAGTAAAGAGATGATCCAGCAAGAATTTCTTAATGCCTGTAAATGGTGCCAAGCATTAGAGTTAAACAGCTAATCATTACCTCAGGTATAACACTTAGCTAATAGCTAGGTTAGCAACTTACTACAATTATAAGTTTGACCCCATGCTCTGGGCACAGGATAATGCCGTTTTCGTTTTACAGGTAATAAAAATGCTCAAGTATTTCCGTGTCATCAGTATTTTAGAAGGCTTATCTTTCTTAATTTTATTAAGCGTTACCCTTGGCTTTGTCAGCCGAGATTACGTGTCTCTATTAGGTATGAGCCACGGTGTATTATTCATGCTTTACCTTTTCTTATCTCTGATAGTTGCTAATAAGCAGCAGTGGTCATTACTCACTTGGTTGTCTTTATTTATTGCCTCAATTGTTCCTTTTGCTTTTATTGGTGTAGAAGTATTTCTCAGTAGAGTCTTGGGGCATCAAAAACTAGCGGAGGCATAGCGCCGAGATGAGTGCTTCATTGCTATAAATTTTAAAGCCCTTTAAGGGCTTTTTTTATGTTCAAATTTACATAATGATAAAAATTGTTAAAGATAAAATCAGTAGCAAATTGACCTAAGTAATTATAACCAGGTAGATTAGAGTAAGTGACAAAAGCTACAACTAAGCGATTAACCTTGGTATTAACCTATAGTTATTATTATCCGGTTGATTGTAAGAGGTAAGAGTCATTATGCACAAAGTAGCTATCATTCAAGAGGCACCTTATGTTCTTGATAAAATACGTACCATTAAAAAAGCGGCAGAGCTGATTAACTCAGTAGCAGCACAAGGCGCTAAACTCATCGTTTTCCCAGAAGCATTTATTCCAGGATATCCTGCTTGGATATGGCGACTCAGGCCAGGTGGCGATTGGACTACCAATGAAGAGCTACATGTTAGGTTACTTAAAAATTCGGTTGACCTATCCTCAGATGACCTCAAGCCAATGCTCGCAGCGGCCAAAAATAATGATGTGACCGTAGTTTGTGGTATTAACGAGCGAGATAATCTTAATAGCCAAGCAACAATTTTCAACTCCGTGATAACGATTAATGGCCAAGGTCAAATCATTAATAATCATCGTAAACTTATGCCAACAAACCCTGAACGCATGGTTTGGGGCATGGGCGATGGTCACGGCTTAAATGTACTTGATACACCGGTTGGAAAAATTGGCAGCTTAATATGCTGGGAAAGCTACATGCCTTTAGCAAGGTATGCGTTATATGCTCAAGGCTTGGAAATATATATTGCACCAACCTATGACAGTGGTGAAGCATGGATTGGCACTATGCAGCATATTGCCAGAGAGGGTAAGTGTTGGGTTTTATCATGTGGTGTTGCGTTAGAAAGAAAAGATCTACCCAAGGACTTTCCTAAACTTGATGAACTTTATCCCATAGATGAAGAATGGATTAATCCAGGAGGCTCATTGATTGTATCTCCTAGTGGCGAAATAATCTCAGGGCCATTATCTAAAGAAAAAGGCTATCTTATCGCAGACATCGATGTTGAATTAGCCGCGAGTTCAAAGCGAGCTTTAGACGTTGCCGGTCACTACGCAAGACCCGATGTTTTTACCCTGCAAGTTGATAAATCTCGGCAATCATCAACGTATTTTAAACATAATAGTTAATCATAGTTGTTGTCAATGTAGGCACTACTTTGAATAGCTAAAGTGTCAAAACCTTGTGTAATGAGTAAAATTCCTATGTGCCTAAGTTTTAATATAAAATAGCTTAAGATAATTAATACCCTGAAGATGGGCGAAATAAGGAATAGTGTGTGATTTCAAAAAAGGTAAGAGAGCTATTTGTCTCATTAATGGAAGCAGCGATTGATGCTGAGGTTTCATATGATGTTGAAACTGAACAATACTCTGGCTATTTCAATAGTGCCGTCGTTGATAAATATATTGAATTGGGCGCACTAGAGCTTGTAGAAGAAGCCGGTGATGCTATAACCATTTTGATTAACAACCGCGATGATTTCTTAAGCTCTTTTGCGGCAGGAATTAGAGAGGCTAAGCTCGGCAACGATCAATCTTATGCCGATTACAACGCCAATCCATTTGCCTTTTCCGTAGGTTTTGAGCATTTCCATAAAATAGCCAAGAAAAAAAGACCTGACCTCGACTATATCTGCCATGGCTTTGAAAATACTGATACAGGTTTAATACACCAACAATAGTGCAGAAGGTTTCAATTCAAATAAATTAAATTTAATTGAACGTTAGCTTACTAAAGAAGCTAATGTTACTGCACGATAAGCATCAATAATATGTTGAACATCCACGTTAGCATTATTGGTCTTTGTTTGTTGATTATCTTGCTTATTACTTTGCTGCAAACCCTTTTGCATACGTTGATAATGATTAAGGGTTTTATTTAAGTATTTATCCACTATTTCAGCTTGGCTTAATGATACTTTTATTGAGTCTGACTGCCAAATTTTATTGCCAACTGGACTTATTTTATTATTTCCTTTGCCTTCCGCTGCGCTGCTTGAAGATACCAGCAATACTTCATAAAAACGTTGGTTTTCTTCCACTAACACTTCATCTTTCAAGCTAAAATCTAGCTCTATTAACTTACTACGTAATGAGAATTGGTGATGAACAGGGCACAGTAAGAAATCAATAGCTAAGTTATGATGTTGCTTATTAATCGCCTCAATAAACTTAATCATCAAGTCACCGCCAACCCCGGCAATAATAACCAGATGTTTTCCGTCATATTGATCTAAAGGCAGCTTTGCCACATCTAAACAGTGAGTTTTCCAATTTTTTATAATAACTTCATTTGATGAACTTGAATAAAAACGCTGCAGTTTTATTTCTAGTTCTGCCATTAGCTCGGGCACAATATCAACAAAATGAATGTCGCTAACTATGTTACTAGCTTGCCGATTCAATAAAGCGCAGCCAAGCAAACCATGATCACAACAACAATCCCAAATATGGCCATATCGTTGTGTAGCCACCATTTTTTCGATTTTCTGCAATCGATTGCCTAATTTAAGGCTATGTTTAAAGCTTTGTTTTAGGTTGGTTTTTACGCTGTGTTTCAAGAGGAATACTTTGATGGTTAAAAATATCGTTATTGTATAGCGATGTCCTTTAACCAACAAGCAGTTCAAGTATGAAAAATAATAGAATGGCAATGACAAAACTTAAAAAGATCCTTTTTCATATAATACTGTTGCTAAATTTTACAAATAGTTACAATATGTATTTTATTTTGATGAGGTATGCTAATGGAGCAGATTAAAACAGGTACGTGGAAGTCAAATGCACTTTTCATATCAGTATTTTTGTTATTAACCTATGTTTTATTACTTGCTTCAATGGCAAAAAACAGTGCAAAACTAGTGACTCAAAATGGCTTGATAACCGTTGATAAAGCTGAGTTGGTTACCCTAAGTAATTCTGACAAATTAATAACAACAGTACTGTTAAATCCGCAAAGCTATTTATATCAAGATGAAATTTTTATTATCTCCGGGCAACAGCACAATCAAGTTAACATACACTCATTTGAAGAGCATTTATTTGCCTCATTCATTGATATGGCTATCCCTTTTGCTGCGTTATTTCTTATCGCACTGACCACCATTGTGATTAATGCCTTTTATTACCGTAACAAAGTGAGTAAAGAGATTGCACCCCTTTGTCGTAAAGTTGACAGTATTATCAGCAGTTATCAATTAAGTAACAATAGCCATCAAAGCGCAACGAATATAAATGGTTTAAATCACTCTTTAGATTTTTTACAACAGATTAGCTATGAATACCAAGTGAAGGCAGAGGAACATAGCTTCTGTGACAAGCTAACTCACCTCGTTGACCGATATCACTTTTTAGAACATATAAATAAGCAGTTAACATTAACAGCTGCAGCAGGAACAAAGAGTGGTTTACTCTTTATTGATCTAGATGGCTTTAAGTCGGTAAATGACTCTTACGGGCACTCCTTTGGCGATGAAGTGTTAATCCAAGTAGCAGAGCGATTAAGGTCTATAGTACGTCGAAAAAACCTTAGTTTTAAGCAAGATAATAATGCCCTTGAATATAACTTATCGCGTTTAGGTGGCGATGAATTTACATTATTTATTCAACATTTAGAGGATCCGGAGCACTCCATCAGTGTAGCAATTGACATACTACAAGAATTAGAAAGAGATTTTGTTTTAGGCAATAAAACCATCAAAATTAGTGCAAGTATCGGTATTGCAATATACCCTGATAGTGCTGCAACCCCACACGCTTTAATACAAATGGCTGATGTCGCTATGTATCGCGCTAAAACGGAAGGTCGGGGCGTTTATCGTATTTATTCCCCTGAAATGGGCGCTAAATTACGCCGTTATCATTATTTGCTTGATGAAATGCGTCAGGCGCTAGACTCATCTAATTTCTTCTTAACTTTTCAGCCGATAATTGAAACTAACGATTATGGAATTAGTTACTTTGAAGCTTTAGTACGATGGCAACACCCTGCTGAAGGGACTATTGGACCCGATGAATTTATTCCAATTGCAGAAGACTCAAATCTAATACTAGATTTAGGGGATTGGATCCTTGATGAAGCTTGTCGTCAAATGGCGGCTTGGTATAACGCAGGAATGAAAAAGGTGCGAATTTCAGTTAACGTTTCACCTATTCAACTAAAACATAAATCTTTGTATGATTGGATCACAGCGAGCCTTGCTAAATCGGGCTTGCCGGCACATTCATTAATGTTAGAAATTACTGAAAGCTGCTTTATTGAAGCGTCAGATAAATTGTTTAATGAGCTTGAAAAACTACGTGCCGATGGAGTAATGATTGCTATTGATGACTTTGGTACTGGCTTTAGTTCATTATCTGTCTTAGCTAATTTACCTGTAGATGTATTAAAAATTGATAAGCTGTTTGTTGCCGAAGCGATACGCAATATTAAATACAAGAAAATATTACACTCTATTGTCGATATGGCTTTAAACCTTGAATTAAAAGTGGTTGCTGAAGGTATTGAAAATAAAGAGCAACTAGAGCTGTTAAAAACTTTAGGCGTGAAACATATTCAAGGTTACCTAATTAGTAGGCCACAACGTTCTCACTATGTTGGAGAGAAAATTTTTGAGCATGGTATAAATCATATGGCGCAAACAGGAACAAGCCGCTGGCCGCCACAAATTAATGAAGCTTAAATTCAGCTAATAGGTTAACTTATTAAAAAAACTGGCAAAACACTATCATTTGGTTGGTTTTTCGACTTAATAAATTACTTACCTATATCCATTTCAGCAGAGATAAAACAGAATATCGACTTAAAGTTTAGTTTTGATTGCCCCAAAAAAGTATAACAATGCGATAAAACAGACTCCCACGCTAGTTTAATAAGTTATTATTTTGGCTGTTGGGCTTAAAAATTTCTTTCTCATTCCCGCCATCTGAACATTTTAAAGCGCATAAGCTTGCCTGTTAATCATTTTATTTAGCTAAGTCATTCATTTATCGTACGATTCTTGCCAAGGTAAACTTTCACTATTGAGAAAATACCCATTTAAGGTGTAACGAGATGCGTATGAGTACATGTAGACTAGCTAGCTCAATTTCGTAATGGCACTAAGGTACAACTAGTCTGCAGCTTAGTTGGTTAACACTCTGTTAATACCTGTATCACACACAATAAATATTTATCTCACAGTCTGTTAACGAACTTTAACTTTTTTAAGTTTTTGTCTCTGTATATTGAGCACCAGTTGAACGGCAGAGGTATGTCCCTCCGCTCTACTTTTATTTACTCACTAGCTAAGTTTGTTGTATTAATTTTTATATAAAATTAATCACTTAGCTCAAAAATATTTATGGAGATTTACATGAAAAATATTCTTTCTATTACTTTAGCCGTTAGTGCAGCGCTTTCTACTTCTGCAATGGCCTCTGTTGGCGGTAACGGTATTTTCGGTGATGTAGCTTTTATTAATGACAAAGGCTCTAACACTTCCGCAGCCATTTCACAAAATGATGTTAACGAAACCGTTATTGGCGCAACACATAGAATGGAAAATGGTGTCTTTATCGGTGGCGAAACCACTTACGATTGGAACAGTGCCACTTCAGGTCATAAAGCAACAACAGTTGGTGCTGGTTACCGCTTTAATATTTCAGAAAATTTTTACATCATGCCCCAAGCAAGTTACACATTCCGTGACCACGCCAGTGATTATAGCTATGGTTTAGAACCATTTGCTAGCAACAGAATGGCCACTGGAACAAATTGGAACGCAGGTACTGACTACAATGTCGGCGATACTTGGTCAGTAGGTTTTCAATCGGCTTACCATTTAGACAACGGGCTGTTTTTTGCGGCACGTTATACTTATGAAAAAAGTGATGATGATTTCAATATCGGCAGTATTGTGACCAGCCCAATCTCTGATAGTTCAATGAACCCAGTTATGGAAACAGCTCCTCAAGCTGGATTTAATGCCAATGTAGGTAATCATGAAATGGAATTAACAGTCGGTTACAAACTTGATAATGTTGCCTTATTATCGGCTAGCTGGAAACAAACTAAGTTTAGTGATGTATCAGGTTACAGCAACGAATACGCAGTACCCGAACAGCTTTCGGTTCCTGTTGTAAATACAAGCTCAACAAAGTTTAAAGGCAAGTCAGACGATTTCGAAGTACGTGCGGCATACTTAGGTTTTGAAAACGCCATGCCATTTGTAAGCTTTACCCGTGTTGGTGACTACACCATCAAATCAAATTCCATGCCAAGCAACTTAGTCGGTAGCTCGGAGCATGTTTTAGAAGTAGGTTTCTCTTACAGCTTCTAAGTCATTCCTAGGTAATAGTTAAGCAGTACCTGAGCATTTACTAGGTAAGACTTAGCAAATGCTCAATTTAAAAAGCAGCTCATTGAGCTGCTTTTTAGTGGGTATCTGCTTCATTATTCATTTTATGGGTGGCGATTTTGTTTTATTCTTTTAACTCACTTAAGTAAATATTTAATATTATTGTATTTTTACTGTCATATTGTTAATTTAATCTCATATTGGCTCGATCAACAATTAAAGGATTTGATGTGAATATACAAAAAAATGTAATAAAAAAGGTATTAACCACGACTTGCTTCAGCTGCCTTATGAGTGCAACAGCACTTGCCGACAGTGATATATATCTGACAAATAACTCCAACCAGACCATGTCGATTCAAGTGAACCATAGCGGTTCAGATATACTTGAGGAAGGCGTAGAATGGCAACAACATATCCAGACTCTCAAACCATGGGAAACAAAAATGCTATTAAGTTTTAATCGCTGGGAAGGGGTTAACTCGGGTGATACTTATCAGTTCGAAACTGTTGTGACTAATGAAAATGGCGAGTCACTGTCGTTGTTACAACAAGTAAAAGGATATTGGTATAAATCAACACTTGATCATAGTGCGAGTACCAATGATGTTTCTTTGAATTGGAGCAATGATCGTGAGATTCACCGTCATCAATCGCGCTATAACAGTAGCAGCAATAATACTGAAATTGCCTTTAAAGCGAGTGAAACTAAACGTTATGATGATATTTATTACAGCATCACACCGCAAAAGATTGATGAGCAGCCAGTAGCAGACGCAAACACGCTCAAAGTTATGTCATATAACGTATGGGCTCTGCCAGTAATTGCAAAACACATCGATGACCGTTTTCAGGAAATACCGAAACATTTAATAGGCTATGATGTCTTAATGCTACAAGAGGTATTTGCTTCTGGGCGTGATGCATTTTTACGTGAGCTTGCTAAAGAATATCCATACCAAACCAAGATGCTAGATTCTCCTGGGGCTAATATTTATGACGGTGGTGTCATAATCGTAAGTCGCTATCCAATTGTTAATGAAGGACAATACGTTTACCCTGATTGTTCTGGTACCGACTGTTTTGCTGACAAAGGTCTTAATTATGCTGAAGTTATTAAAAATGGTAAGGCTTACCACCTATTAGCAACGCACACGGCATCATTTGATACAGATACCGCCCGAGATTATCGTCAACGTCAATTCCGTCAGATGCGCGACTTTGCCCAAGCGCAGAATATCCCCGCTAGCGATACTGTGGTTTATGGAGGTGATTTTAATGTCAACAAACGTAAATTCCCAACTGATTATCAACAGATGTTTGCCAACCTTAGCGCTGATGAACCACAATATGCAGGTTATACAGAATCAACGTTCGATCCCCGTATCAACGCCTTTGCCGGAAATGCGCTATCGGGTGGTGAAAATATCGAATATCTTGATTATGTTGTCGTGAGTAATGAGTTTGCCAAGCGTAACGAAAATATCAACACAGTCAAAATACCCCGTAGCACGGTTGCTAGTTTATGGAAGCATTGGAATTTGTCCGATCATTTTCCGGTTAAAGCGGTGATCCGTTAATGCGAGTGACATTACTACTAATAAGCGTTGCCATTCTTGGCAGCGTTTATTTTTTTATTACCGATGAAAAAATAATGAACTCAGCTAAGCCGGCAAAAACGATCTCTCAATTATCTAAAAATGCTGAGGCAACAGGACAACCGACAATAACGTCGAATCAAACAAACCCACAAGTAGACATTAATCAGGAGTTCCCCCGACAGAAAAACCTGTTAGCAGATGGACAAGGTCAAAAGCTAATGACGGCGCTAACAACATTCTGGCAGCAATGTGGTCGCTATGATAACTGTGAGCAATTGTTAGCCCAGCAGCAGTTATTACTTAATCAAACTCGTTATCTGCTTTTATTGAACTTTCCTGATAACCAACAGGAACAACAGCGCCTAATGGGGGAGTTATTAATCAGTAAGGACACTAGCTTGGCGGATAAAATAGCGAATGTTCAAGCGATTAGAACGCAAGTTTGGGGTAAAGATGCCAAGCTATTTTTCGAGCTGGAAGATGCCTATTATGATTACCGCTTATCGTTAACTGAGCCGGATAATCGCTTTAACCAAACTCACAATGCCGATGACTTTATTGAGCAATATAACCAATTGTTACAAGAACACAGCGCTGACTTAGACAGCTTTTCATTAAACTCTGATATAGCCAAATATGAAGCGGCGTTGCAGTTAATCCCTGAGAATATGACTGAAGAGCAAAGCGCTAACATCAAGGCTAAATTAGCGAATAAATACCTGACTGCCAATGAGCAAAAATCCATAACCAGCAGAGTAGAACAAGTTAATCAGCAAACACAGGAAATAACGAACTACCAACAGGGATTAAGTCAACTTGAGATAACACTGACTCATGAACGTGCAACTTCAAAGAAAACGATGAATGAGCAAGATTGGCAAATTTATAAAACGGAGCGATTCTATCAATTTCGTCTTAAATTCTTTAACTCTTAGTGATAATCAGAAGTGTATTTCATCTACGTTTTGGTAAATTTAGCTAAAAGATTCCTACAGGTCAATCCTTGCAGATAATAGCTTGCGATGTTTTACATGCTATTGGTACATCGTATGGTGTAAAATTTCTCAAGGACGCTCCGCATTGGTTATCAAAATAAGGGAAGTCAGGTTGTTGATTCACTTAGAAATGTACCCGGAGGTGTGCAACTTGGCACTGAAGCTAGCAGCGTACCAAACAAACTAGGCTCGGCAAATTTTCATCTGGGTATTATTGCGGGAACTCGGAGTATAAATTTGGTACTTTCTACAATGATGCCGAAACCAGATGACGGCAAGGGATCGGTCGAAAACACCAAGTTTGATGGCATGAGAGATCATATATGTTGACCAGTGACACATCCGTTCATGATGAAAAACAATAAGGTAATCAAGCAAGTGTTTAATTATCTTAATCATGATCAATTTAATCGCTAGGATATTTGGTTCCAAAGTAATTGATTCCGGAGAGTGCTGCCACTTGTTGAGGATCGGAGTTTATGAGCATACAGGCGAAACGTTGAATAAATAAAAGTGCAAATTAGAACATAAAAACTTCAGCTAACTTGCACTTTGTTACCATATATTATTACAGTAGCTATTTACTCGTATAGTATTGAAAATAACGTTAAATTGCATTTATAGTTACATCAACTTGCAACATTGTTTCGAGGGGATGACCACAAAAATTATTTAAAGGGTTATGATTGATTATTCATAGTTTTCTTCAAAAACTCGATTAGCCATTTTACTTTTAATGGCACGTTTTCTTTGTATGCGTGGACATAATAGATGTTATCCGTTTTCCCTTTTAAGTGCTCTAAAACATGTTGTATTTTTCCTTCATAAATATGTTTTTTTACAAAAATATCAGGTAACAAAGCGATTCCTAATCCAAGTGAAACCAAATCAAGTGCAACATTTGCACTGTTTACTTCAAACTTTGGTTTTAAACAAATATCAAACTGCGTATTGTTATTATCTTGAAAATGATGGATTAGGTTTGTTGTCTGCCAACTAGTGGCTATAAATGGATGCTCTTCGATATTATTAAGAGTTACTTTTTTTTCCAACGAAGATAAATAGCTACTTGATGCCACTAATATTTCACGATGTTCACCTATCTTACCGGCTTTTAACTCGCTGTCCTGTAGTACTCCCACACGAACAGCAATATCGATGCCTCTTTTTATAATATCTAAATTACCATCATCCACAATAAGCCGTGGTTCGACCTGTGGGAATTGTTTGTTTAACAGTTTAATTGCAGGTAAAACAAGGGGCTGTGCTAATGCCTGAGGTACGGTAATACTCAAACTACCTGTAGGTTGCTGTTTGATATTATTAATTTCATCAATCGTAATATCTAGCAAGGTTTTTAATTCCTCGCTTCGTTCTAATAATTTGTGCCCTACACTCGTTAAGCTTAATGCTCTGGTTGAACGAGTTAATAGTTGCACACCAAGATGTTGCTCTAGACGAGTGACGTATTGACTAATGGCCGACTTTGTTAAATCTAATTTCTCAGCAGCGGCAGTAAAACTGCCTTGTCTTATAACTTCCCTGAACACCATTAATAAGTGAAATAGATTTTTTTGTTTAATTTTCATAAACAATAAGTTAACAAAAGTGATGTTTATTAGCAAATAACTTAACTATAAACTTAGCTTACAGTTCATTTAACGAGAAGAGAAAACAATTATGACGATAAGTACTACTAAGGCAGAAGTATTAAATGCCAGTAAACAATGGATAGAAGCATTCAATAGAGGAGATATTAGATATTGCTCTGAACAATATTTGGAGCAGGCCGTCATGGACGCCAGACCTATGGGGCAATACACAGGCCGTACTGAAATTTATGATTTCTGGCGAAATTTTGTCAGTAGTACTGGTGCAACTAACCTCAGCTACACGGAAATTGATATTGAAGTGTTAGATAAAGACAGCGCTAAATTATCTGCCAAGTGGTCAATGAATGTCGGTAAGGGTTTTATCAGTAAAGAGTTCTGGGTCAAAAAAGAGGGGACTTGGTTTTTCTCTGAAGATGACTTTACCGTTGAAGAGCAATTTTAATATTTTAAGGATTGAGTTAATGAGAAAACAGATATCAATCGCATTCTGCAGCCTGATAATTACTTTAATAAGTTGTTTACCAGTTAATGCACTAACAAATAATTCAACCAATAGAGAGCATGCAATGATTACATCAGAAAAAGAAACGTATTTATTAGTCCACTCAGCTTGGTTAGGTGCGTGGCAATGGGAAGGCGTTGTTTCAATTCTAAAAGAAAAAGGCCATCAAGTTTTCGCTCCTGATTTACCTGGCCACGGTAGTGACAAAACATCCCCAGCTGAAATAACAATGGATTCTTATGTCAAAACATTAACTGATATTTTAGATCAGCAAGGCCAGCCAGTTATTCTTGTTGGTCACAGCTTTAATGGTATCACTGTCAGTCGTGCAGCAGAATTAAGGCCAAACAAAGTAAAAGGTATTGTCTATCTAAGCGCCTTTTTATTGCCAAAAGGTGGTTCGTTTATTAAGGCGGTACAAGGTGTGAAAGGCTCTATCGCAGTAGATAACTTTTTTATTTCAGAAGATAAACCTTATGCATTGGTTAAAGAAGATGAAATTCAAAATGCTTTTGCGCATGATATCTCTCAAGAAGCGTTTGCCGCAGCTAAACCTAATATAGTGCCAGAGCCAGCAGCACCTTTAATGTATGAGCTTGAAATTACAGATGAGAATTTTGGTCAGTTACCCAAGTACTATATTGAATGTACTCAAGATAGAGCAATACCAATTTCAGTTCAGCGTGCTATGTATAGCGGAAAAGTTAACAAAACTTATAGTATTGATAGTAGTCATACCCCTAATTTTTCACAGCCAGCCAAGTTAGCCTCAATTTTACTTTCTATTGCAAAAGAAGTAACAAAATTATAAAAAGCTTAATTATGGGTCCATTGGGCCCATATTTTTATTTATCACTTTTATTTGAAACGGCAAATTACCACTAACTCATTCATTATAATATCGGAGTCTTAAATGAATAAAATCTGGAATCCAAACAGCGTACATACCCCCAAAGCAGACTATAACCACTGTGCTTTGATAGAAAAAGGCAGTCAAATCCTCAATATTGCCGGTCAATTAGGCATCAATCCAAGTGGGGAATTATTGACTAGTGTCGAAGATCAAATTGTTCAAGCCTGGGAAAATGTTCAGGCTGTGCTAGTTGCTAACGATATGAGTCTAAAAGATCTAGTTAGCGTAAGACTTTATCTAACGGATAGAGAACATCTATCCGATTATTCAAAAGCTAAACAAAGGCTCTTTGATATCAGTGGGTTACCAACAACATTGATTTTTGTTACTGGGTTATTTAATCCTTTGTGGAAGGTAGAGATCGAAGCGCAGGCTGCAAATTTAAATTAGCTTGCAGCTAAAATTAAAACATATGTAACTAATTCATAAGGAACAATATAGTTGACATAAAAATGGAGTTTGTTGATCTAATTATTAAGACCGCTTTGAGGTATTTAGCGACATTTTAGTGATATTATTCACGAAATAAATTTGCAAATAAAACAGTTACAAATAAAACTTAGCACTAGCCACGATTACATGCAAGTCGTTGTATTTACTTGGTTAGTTTGTTTTTGTGTAAGTCATTTTTAGGGCGTTATTTTTAAAAGGAGCGAAAGTTTGTACTGCTTGTGGACATTACACTCAAGAGTGGAAAAAGTATACTTTAAGTTCCAAAGCAGCTGAATAACCAAGAATAGTAGTAGGGCATTTTAAACAGGATTTAAAGTATCTATTTTCTAGTTATTGAAGTTTTTTGGTTGTTTAATCAACAATTTAGCGAAATTTCAGATTGTTTAAATGATACATTAATCCGCTGTACCCCCATGTTATAAAGGCTTGTACGTCAGTTTGTTTAAATATCAAACTGACGCTACGTGAATTCTGATAAACATCGGCTGTCATTACTGGTAAATAATCACGTATAACGCTGTTTTGGTTGCCATCTTTGAACGATTTATAAACTACAGGGTAGAGCGGTTAATCAACTTTTCTGCGTTTTCCACTTTCCGCACGCTTCTTGTTTTCACTTTTCACATAAACTGTATCGGTAGTTGCCATGCTGGCATGACCAAGATCTTCTGAAATATCTTTAAGAGGGCGCCCACGTTCAATTTCCATACTGGCACCAGTGTGTCTTAACCAATGGGCAGAGGCTTCTTTCAATTTTTGCGCTTTGTTTTCACCTTCAGATCTACGCATATTTTCATGGGCGAGATCGAAAACACTTTGCACTATGCGGCGTAAGTGCCGGGAGGTCATGCCGCCTTGGCCACGTACTTTTTCAACAAGTACCGAATTTTCATTTCTTGATGGCAAACCCAATAAACGACGGGAAGCACGATAACGTTCTAAAAAAGGTAAAAAATCGATTGGCACGGTAATATCACGAATTTTACGGCTTTTACCAAATATTTTAAGCCACCAGTTTTCATCATCATCTTGCCAAAAGTGTCCCATAGTTGGTGACCAATTAGGTCGTTCTGATAATTCTGAAATTCTTAAAAATAGAGTTTTCAATGACGCAATTACGAATAAGTTTCGTTCAAAGAAAGGATCTTCATCAGCCATTTCAACAGCTGTATCTAAAACGTATTGCCATTGGCTAGACGTTAAGCGTTTAATTTCTTTAACTTGTGAATCGATTATAAAGTGGCGGCAATCTTTTTTAGCTATTTGTGCAGGGTTACCAATACAAAAATCTTCAGCCATTAAATAGTTATAAAACACGATAAGTGCGGTGAACATTGATGAAAGTGTTTGTTGTGATGGACGGTATTTTTTCTTATCTAACACATATTCAGATTTTTGACTTTTAGGTGCTTGAATCTTAAATGGAAACCAAAGTTCATTAGCAGCTGAATAACCATTAGTTATTTTGAAGCGTTCTTGATTTGATGTGCCAATCCAAGTAACTGGTGGCTGCCAACAAAAGTCAGCATATTCAAGTAAGTCAGATTTACGTAATTGGTCGATTGGTTTTTTATTTTCAATAAAGGACCATAAAAGAAAACGTTCAACGTCATTTCTAAATCTGTCATAAGTGTGGGTAGATTTATTTCTACCTATATAGGTGAGGAATATTTTTCCCCAGTTAAATTGTTCAAGCCACCAAGGTTCATTTTCTGAAAATATTTTATCTAGCTGAGGATAATCCTCAAGATCGAAATCACATAGATCTATGTATGGTGGATATAAAGGAACAGGTTTAGTTAAGGAGCTAATTAAGGTAGCGGTCGAATCTTTAGATGATGACATTTATTTGAATACCAGATTTTAAATTCTAACGAGGAAACGTAGGCTAAAGCCAGTATATTACACTATACCCACTATGTCCAATACTGAAGAGTATCGGACATAGTGGGCTTGTATATCTGTAGGGTGGTTATCCCTGTCATTAGTTATAGAATTAAAGTAACTATTTAGTGTTATTTAAGGCTTCTTCAATTTTATCCGCAACCAATGAAACATTATTGTTCTCTAAAATTCCGCCTAAATTAGGTTGACTAGTCAATCTAGTATTTATCAAAACCAAAGCAGCTTGAACCGCTTTAACTCTTCTTGTTTCTAAATCTTCACTGTGAAAGTATGTGCCTAAATCTTCAAATTCTTTACTCATTTTATTATTCCTTATCAATAATTTAAAAAGTTAAGCTGTACAAATGCACAGCCATTAAATTGATCTTGGGACGATTAATAATAATACAAGCAACAAAGAATAATAATCATATAAACGATATCCGATCACCAATAATTATTATTGCTGAATACGTTTTACTGGTTCCTCCCGTTTGCACGGGTCCCTCCAGTAAATACGTTTCATCAAAAAACATAAACAAGTAAGCCAGGCTTTTGAATATTGTTAACTTGTTTCATTACCCTGGTAACTCAAGTTTCCTTTGATAGTTAAAAGAAAAGAAACGTTTCGCAGGAACGCGAAGAAATAGTTTTACTTGTTGGAACACCAATAACGCGAAGAAATAATTTTACTAGTTGTACCACCTCTAATAAAACTACGTTTTATGTTAACGCTTCGCTGCATGCTACGCATAAAAAAACCGCATTATTACACGGTTAATTATCGTTACGCGTCACATTAATGGAATTCTTACGTAGGAATTATTGAAATAATAAAGATATGACCGGATAGTTGTTTTGTCGGACAAATATCCTTAACCGCTGTGGTGCGGTAGCTCCTCGCTTGTTCGTCAATTTTTACCTTGATTATTAATATGTTCTACAGCTAAATCCCAGCAACGGCCAACGCAAGATAATAGTTCTTGTCTAGTATTATAACCATCTAGAGAGCCAGTGATTTTTTCGATGCCAGTGACGTAATCAGGTATTATAGGCGCGTAGAAAACCCCCTTATCATCTGTAAACTCGACAGATGATGCAGCCTCAAGCGGATATATTGACTTACTATCATAAACCAACATCTCTAAACCAAAGTCTAATTCTGATACTCGTACATGTTTACTCATGCTGCTTTAATATCGAGAACTGATGATTTACTCGAAGATAAATCATCTTCAAGTAAAGAAAGGTTCATATTTAAGGTTTCAATTAGGTCTAATTGCTTTTCAAGTAATGTTTCTTTCACATCTTCAGGGCAAGAATCTGACAATAAAAACAGCTGTAAATCATTCATATTATTTAAAATATTTGAACAAGCGTTAAATGAGAAATCCATAATCAAATATCCTTTTTAAATGCATCCGGTAAGGCTTGTATAGATGACCCTTTAGGAAGGAAACGTGACAACCATGCACCACTTTTACCACCTTTTTTTGCATCACAACGACAAGGTAAAATAACTTGTTTACCCTTTAAATCATTGGCTAACTGCTGAACTCTGGTGACATCATCATGAGCAACATCAATACTCATCACTTCGGTTTGTTGAAAACCATTACCATCTAAAAATGGATTAGATAGTAATATTGTATGATTAAATTATTCTCCTAATTAACTTTATGAAACTAAACGTAAAACTTGCGGTTGCCTATACCAACTGGGCACAGATAAAGCTGAAACTTCAATGACTTTGCGTTGAATTAAAACAGGAGCCATTCGAGTAACATCAAATGGCGAAGTAAAATCTAACCCAATGTATTTCAATCTAGCCTTATGGACGTAATAATTACTTCGTGATATTTCATGTCTAATATCACAACCATCCATCCACATAGATGCATAACATTGTGTGGCATTAGCAG
>NZ_JABSOV010000007.1 GCF_013215345.1 Colwellia sp.
CGAACTCAGAAGTGAAACGCAGTTGCGCCGATGGTAGTGTGGGAGTTCCCATGTGAGAGTAGGACATTGCTAAACTTTTATTTTAGTTTCGATAATGAAACGCATTGCGCCGATGGTAGTGTGACTTATGTCACAGTAAAGCCCATGTGAGAGCGTAGCGGGACATTACGAGACTTCTAATTTGTACTTCGGTACACGGAAACCCGTAGCTCACGCTGCGGGTTTTTTGCTTTCTGGGTTTTAAATAACCTATGTTAGTGTCGGACATGGCTAGCTTGTATTAAGATAAGCCCGATTCATAAGAGTCAGATGACAAGTTTTATATCTATGCGTAGTTAACACTGCGGATTTATTTGTATTTATGTAATTTTGGAGTTGTACTGGTAAATGAGAAAATTTTTATCTTCCCCTGTAAAAATGGCACTAAGTGAAGCCGAAAGTGCTTCATACCAAAATGCATTAAAGCATGTTACTGAATTAACTTTAAACTTGATGGCGGTTAAAGTTGAAAATCGACCTGAGGATTACCTCGGTTGGTGTACCGAGTTAATTGATGTCTGTCGCAACCGCATTAATATAAGCCTGCTTGAAGATCACCAATTACCTATTTTGAAAAAATTAGAGCAAGTGCTGGTTTTAGGCGCTAGTGTTAGTCAATTCAAAATGGCACGCATAGCACCATGGCCTATATTCACTGCTTTTGTTGAACAGCAAGCTAGTTTACATGCCTTGGAAGAGCGCTTAGCACTGCTTGATTATATTGAGTTGATAAAGAGCAAACCTTTAGCTGAGATGTCTGAACTTGAACGTCTTGCCTTTGCTGGTAAACACACTAACCAACATTGTCATACGCAATATAATTTTGATGTCGAATGGTTTGCTTCAACCAAAGGCGCTAAAGTTTTCCATGTTTTATTAGCCCAGCAACCTGAAAGTTTTGATGCTGCCTTAAGTCATATTCCAGAATCTGGTGATGTAACTCCCAAACAGTATCAGCAGTTTGTTAGTGCCTACAAACAAATATTTACCAGTTACACGGTAGACAAGGAAAATGGTGAGAAAGCACCATTAGCACCAGCAACTCGTTTATTAGCGATGAAACGTCCGGATCAATTTATTGCGCTAACAAACGCAAAAATTGAAGTGCTTTGCCAAGGTTTATCGATAGCAAAATTTAATAGTTTTGATTTCGAAAGCTATTGGCAAGATATGATCGGTACTTTACGTACTTTCGCTTGGTGGCATCAAGACGAGCCTGAAGATGAACGTGAAGCCAAACTTTGGCAAGCTCGTGCGGTTTTAGTCGACTTATTTATGTTTGCCGATGAAGATTTTGCTTTTGGATCTAACTTTTTGCGTATTCGTGATAAAAAATTAAATAGCGCAGAAAGTAGCTACAAGTCTAGTCGACGAGGTCGTGTTAAGTTAACCCCTGAGGAAGTTGTTGATCAAGCACTTGCTGAAGATGGTATACCTGAGTATATTCAAGGCAAACGCGAGACTATCCTTAGAGAAGTTAAAACCGGTAAGAGTGTAGAACATGTTATTGGTTTGATGAGAGCAATCTTTGGTTAGATAGTTACATCAGTAGAGGGTAAAGCAATTTCACCCTCTATAGCCATTAATATTCAACCTGCATGGTAACGGATTTACACTGCAATTTAGCCACAGCTCTAACTAACAGTCTTCAAAAATAGCCCAGCTATTTAAGCTGTATTATCTTTCTGAAATACTATCCTTTCTAAACTAACTGCTTACAAGAGATCTCACTTCTTCATTGTTACTTTAAATCGTGACCTGCGGCTTTAATGCCGGAATACCTTTATTGATAATACTTACTCTTCTAAATAAATATAAAACGCAGAATCCAGAAGATAAATGCGCTAGCATGAGCGCAGGATAAAGTGAATATTCACCATCATTGAGGCCGAACCAGGCAAGGGGGATGAGCAGAATTAAACGGTGAATAATTCCAAGTACACTTGCCGTGATAGCTTTATCTTTGGCGTTCAATGTTGATTGATAAACAATGACACACCCTGCACCGATATAGCCCCAAGGTAACCAAGTAAGGTAATGTTTTAAATGTATGGTAACGCTATCGTGAGGACATAATGAGTTTGCCCAAAAATCTACCGTATAGTTTAACGCTATGGCAATAACAAACTGCGCTATTAGCACAGTGGCAAACATATAGCGGTATGCTTGTTTTACTCTATCATGATGACCTGTCCAGTAATTAAAGCCAATTATTGCTGGCATTGACGTGGTTAATGCCATGGGGATTAGCAAAATTATCGCTTCAAGTTTAAAGATTAAAGCAAAAGCGGCTACATAAATATGGTTATAACTAGCGGCAATTATCGTTAATATCGCCAAACTTAATGGTGTAATCAGTTGTTGGCCAAGAACTAAAATGCTGTTTAACTTTGGTTGTTTACATTGCGTCTTAAACTCATTTAATGATGGCCAGCTAAGTTTTACTTTTCGCTGTAATAGATAAAAAGAAATAAGAGTAAAGCTAATATCACTTATAGCGTGTACCAGTGAGATGGCGACTAAGCTATCAAAGTACCAAGGGCTTTGTGGAAGTAATAGTAATAATGCTAAGCTGCCCTTAAGTACTACCCAGGCTACCATAATGTTACTGGCAAGTTGGCTGAAGTTTAACGCACGTAAGATGCCATTAATTTGCCAAACAGCACCTAAAAATAACCAAGAAAAATAGCGATTATTGATATAACTTGATTGCTCTACCGCTAATTGTGGTGCCTTTATGGCTTCTTCGGACGATAACCAGTTATTGTTTCCTAATAAATGAAGTAGCTGCTCTGAAAATACTAATGCCAATATTGTGACTGTTAGCAGTGTTAGTGTGGAGATGATTAGTGTCTGGCTTATGTTACGACTAAGGTTTTCTTTCTCAAGGCAGGCAGACTTTACAACTTTATTGTTACAACGAATACTTGTGCCAACGGCAAGTGCAGTCATCGCTGCTGTGATGGGAACTGTAAAACCAAAGGCGGTTAAGGTTGCGGTACTACTTAGGGCAATTAATCCTGATTCCAAAAGTTCGTACATTAATAACAAGAGAATAGCCATAAACATCGGCTGGCTATTACGCCATATTATCGATGATATTTTCCCTTCTAGTAAGCTTGTGTGATCTTTTACTGTCATCTATAAATTCTGCTGATTTGTCGTTATGGAACCATATAATAAGAGCAGCAATAAATTAATAAACTTTCAATATTGAATGTAACAATTTTTGTCATAGGATAGCTAGTTACTTGGTTGGTAAAGTAATACATTTGTTGTTCACTAAGATTAATTGTTCAACACGACTAATTTTTTGCAACACCCAAAAAAATAGTACGTCATAACCAACTCTGTTATTTTTAGAGTACGTGGTTAAACAACCATGACAACGAAATCCGACACTAATGTATGTGTAAAGTGCTATTATGCTTACATCCCATTTATTAGATTATCAATTTAATGTTAATTTTACCTCCTAAGAAAGCTTGCAGTTGACGCTAGCTCAAACGGCTCATTCTGACGGTGACAATGCACTGTTTGAATCAATAGCCAACGACATTGTTGAAAAGGGCTACAGTATCAGCCCTTGCGCTTTGCCCGACGATTTATCCAGCTTGTTATTACAACATATTACCGAACTGCCAGGTGAAGACTTTAAACGTGCAGGTATAGGTCGTGCCAAAGAACATATTATTGACGAACTTATTCGCACCGATGAAATTAGCTGGATAACCAGTAACAGCGAAGCAGGTAGTTCTTGGATTGAATGGTCAGAGTCACTGCAAGCCTATTTAAATAGACGTTTGTTTCTTGGTTTATTCTCTTTTGAAAGTCATTTTTCTCATTACGCTAAGGGCGATTTTTATAAGAAGCACAAGGACGCTTTTAAAGGTGAAGGTAATCGTGTGCTTTCTGTGGTGGTCTATCTTAATCAACATTGGTCTGCAGCTGATGGTGGCGAGTTAGTTATTTATGATGATAAATCGCCAGATTCTTCAGTCGTTGACCAAAATATTATTACCGTAATACCTAATTTTGGCACGGTAGTGGTGTTTTTAAGTGAAGAATTTCCTCATGAAGTATTACCCGCTAGGCGAGATCGATACTCAATTGCAGGTTGGTTTCGCTTAAACAACAGTATTGCCAATAATATTGACCCTCCTAGTTAAGAGAAGTAACGATTATTCAAATAGAACAACTGACGTCACAATTTTCACAAGTCAGTTGGTAATATTTAAGAATACATTTGCTTAAATTTAACAGCTGTATTTAGCTTAAATTATTTATATTCACGTTGTACGAATTAGTTGACCCCTATAGTTACTGAAAAATGAAAAATGAACAGTGGGCAATGAGACGAAATTTCTTATCACCTCGCTCTACGAGTAACTGGTCAGAAATACCTAAGATAAACTATTGATGCAGTCATATTGATAAAATAATGTAGAGGTAAGTATGTGTGG
>NZ_JABSOV010000070.1 GCF_013215345.1 Colwellia sp.
ATAATATGATCGGCAAGCTCTTTTTCATTGGGTAATGAATAAGGCGGCGCTGCCACTAACATGCCACTTGCTCCTGCTAATTTTGCTGCTTTGGCATAACTGTATACTTCAGTTGCCCTGACATCATTGATACCGGCAATCCAAGGAACTCTTTGAGCAATATAGTCATTAGCAAATTCGAATTGTTGTAAACGCTCTTCCTTTGACATGGCATAAAATTCGCCGGTTGAACCACCAATGATTAAACCATGCACACCTGCATCAATTTGATTATCTAATATTGTTTTCCAAGCTTGATAATCAATATTTCCACCAGGGTCAAAAGAAGTCAGTACTGGGGTATATATGCCTTGTAGTTTCATGGGGAAGTTCTCAATAATATTATGGGTAAAGCAACTAAAGTCGTTTGCTCGCTAGTGAATTATTAGCCGCTGTTAGCTAATATAAATTCAACATAACACTTGGGGTATACAATATACAATGTGTTTTTGTTTACGTTTTTTGGTTAGTTTTAGCGAACATTCGCTCGAGTCACACAGCTGTTATTTGATGACAGTAAACGGTTATTTGATGACATTAGTGCTTTTATTGTTCGGTGAAATTAATTTTTATAGGGGTGAGATTATTACTTTCGCTTGTTTTTTTTATGCAACATCAGTGAATAGAAATAAAATCGCTAAATAATAAAAACATTAATTAAAATACTAATACAACAATAAAAATAAATAAGGAATAACAATGAAGAATAATCCTACTTTCAAGCTTTCAACGCTATCGTTGGCAATGCTATCTGGATCGCTCTTACTGACAGTACCTAACGTTATGGCGGCTGACAATGTGGACTCGGCCAATGAAATTGAACGAATTTCAGTCACCGGCTCTCGTATTGCTAGAGCAGAGCTTGTTGGCGCATCACCTGTAACGGTTATAGACCGTGCACAAATTGACGCTAGTGGGGCAATAGACATAGCATCATTATTGCAAGAAATTCCAGCGGTAAACGGTGCAAGCCAAAGCACAAATCGAGCTTTTTCAGGTGGAACAGCGACCGTTGCATTACGTGGTTTAAGCTCAACTAATACGTTGGTATTGATTAACGGTCGACGTTTATCTACCGTTAATCCAGCGGGAACTGTAGATTTAAATAACATCCCCTTTGGCGCTATTGAACGTGTTGAAGTTTTACAAGATGGTGCTTCTGCCGTATATGGCTCTGATGCTATTGCTGGTGTTGTGAACATTATAATGAAGTCTGATTATGATGGCTTCGAAATACAAATTGAACAAGGTCAAAGTGCAGAAGGTGATGCTGACCGTACTATCGTTGATATGACCTTTGGTGCAGCGTTTGATAAAGGTAACTTTATCGTAAGTGCTAATAGAACTAACAAAAAAACGTACATAATGTCTACGCGCAAAGTAACGGCGGATACAAATAGAACAAACTATGGTGGCGTTGATTTAAGTGATCCTATTCCTGATTATAGTGCAGTTGTAACACACCCAGACGGTGGCCAATTGGTAATCAAACCGGGCAGTGACCGTATTAACGGCTGGAATGACTTGGACAATTTTGATTGGGGAAATCCTGAACATACACAGAACTACTGGGATTATATGACCGCGGGTGTAGACACCCAACGTGATTCGATCTGGACAAGTGGTAACTATGAGTTGTCTGACTCTATCACGGGGTATTATGAATTTAATTACACTCATGCAGAAAATCAAGGTAAAAACCAAATTCAATCACCATTAGACGTTTGGGGAGAAGGTGTGGCTGTTTCAGCAACCAACCCTTATAACCCCTTTGGTGAAGACGTAAGAGTGGGTCGTGCAATGTGGGAAATCACTCCTACTGGTAAACGTCACGCAGTAAATAATGTAACCAATGACCGTCGTTATACCTTAGGCCTTAATGGTGAATTAGGGGGGTGGGATTGGGATGTTTCTTATACCAGTGAAAAATTTGATTCAACCAACCACGGTATAGAGCTATCTTCAAGTCGTTTAGCTGCTGCTGCTGGTGACGAAGCTGCTTGTGCTGCACGAAACGATGGCTGTGTAAGCATTGATTTATTTGGTCGTCGCGGCACAGTTACACCAGAAATGGTTAATTACGTTTCTGAAGAAGGTGTGATTGTAAATGAAGGTTCGATGAATACTTGGATGTTCAATACTAGTGGTGCAGTATTTGAATTACCAGCGGGTTCAGTATATATGGCGGTTGGTGCAGAAATGCGTGAAGAAATGGCCTCTACGAATGTATCACGTATCTATGAAGCAGGAGATACCGTCTTTGGTGGTGGTTCTGCTGATACCATGCCGCCAGAGCCTCGTGAAGTTAAAGAGGTATATGCCGAAGCGATTGTTCCTGTTATTACTGACGTATTCTTAATTGATGCTTTAGAATTTGATTTTGCTATTCGTTATTCTGACTACAGTGATTTTGGTGATACCACAAACCCTAAAGTTGGTATGAAATGGCGTCCAGTAGCAGATGTACTTGTTCGAGGTTCATGGAGTGAAGGATTCCGTGCCCCGGGTTTATCTCAATTATATGGTGGCCAAACGACTGGTTACAACACTGGTGCTCAAGATCCATGTCGCGGAGATGACTGGGCAAGTTTTCCTGGTTGTGCACAGAAAAACCCAACGGAACTTCCAGGTGCTTGGTCACGTAGTGGTGGAGAGCCGACACTACAGCCTGAAACTGCTGAAAGTACAACGTTAGGTTTTGTTTGGACACCAGAGTTTCTTGAAGGTTTCTCTGTAACGGTTGATTACTTCAATATTAAAAAAGAGAACTTGATTTTTCAGCCAAGTACTAATGAAGTGCTTAAAGATGTTGCTAATGCGGGTGGAGTTTACGACCCCGCGCAGGTAGAACGCAATCCAGACGGCACAATTAAGGTTGTTCGTGCGACATTGTCAAATGTTGGCAGTCAAAATATTGAAGGTATGGATTACTCGGTAGGCTACACACTACCAAGCACTGAAATTGGTGACTTTAAAGTATTTTGGGGAGCATCACAATTAAAAGAATATTCAACCAATGGTGAAGACAAAGTAGGCTTGTACTACGCTGAATCAGGTACCTGGACTGAATGGCGTCATAGTATACGTGCTAGTTGGGCGTTGGATGATGTTAGTGTAAGCTATAACTCAAACTATACAGGATCTGTTACTCAAGAAGAAAATTCTTGGGCAATTCCTGAAGGCTCAGAGCACTTAAAGAAGTTGGACGGCTATATAGTTCATAATGTTCAAGCCGCTTATAACATTGATAGTATCAATACTAAGGTTAGTGTAGGTATTGAGAACTTTACTGACCAAGACCCACAGGTAGCACTTGCAGATTACCGTAATGGTTATGATGGTTTTGGTTCACAAAACTCAATTGGTCGTTATTACTACCTACGTTTGAATATGCAATTTTAACTTTTAGTTAAACTTAAAATAACGTTAAGTAATAAAGCTGAAGAGTAAATTTTAGTTTTATTGCTTTTTATTATCACAGTAGTGATGACACGATGGTTTCTATATGAATAATGTACTTTTTTATCTCTTTCTTGAGACCCAAAATGTGTTATTACTAGTCTGATTTTTAACTTGATTTTAGATAGTCTAATTAACATTAATAGGCAAAAATTCTCTTATTAGACGGGCAAAATATTATATGCGTCATGTTTCCAGCAGATTAAAAACCATTGCTTCTCTTATTTCTTTAAAGAGTATATTGGTGGTTTTCTTTATTAATTCAATGTGTGCATTTCTCAAAACGGTTTATCACCTGACCGTGGTCGAAAGTAGTTATGATTTTTTCTTTGCTGAATTTTATGGCTATTTCAAAACCATGAATACCCTAGGATTTTCTCTCGCTTTTTCCTACTTGATCTTATCTCGTGGACCCGATAGTAAAATGTCAGTTGCTCGCATCGCTATGATAGGTTTGTTAGCTTTTGCCATCAGTTTTCCTTTTATTTTCATTACCGGGCAACCTTGGAATGAAAGTTCATTGCATCCTATCTTTCAAGTGACTATCTACTCACTGTCAACGCTGATATTTTCTGCTTGGGCGATAATGCTCATTATATACGTGCAAAGTAGGGAGTCTCAGCCCAAATTTCAAATGCTCAAACAACAAATTGCCGAGCAGTCCATTGAGCGAGAACGGGTTGAAATGGAGTTGCACTTGCTGCAAGCGCAAATTGAACCGCATTTTTTCTATAATACCTTGGCTAACTTACACAACCTGATCGATTACGATGCGGAAAGAGCGAAACATTTACTGGAAGAGTTGACCGAGTATTTACGCTCGACCGTACACCAATATCGCCATAAGTATATTAACTTATCCGAAGAAGAGGATATGATTCGTCGCTATCTTAATATCCAAAAAATCCGCTTTGGTGAGCAGTTAACCTATCAAATTGATATTCCTAAAACTTTACAGCATTATCCTATTTTACCTATGTCATTATTAACTCTGGTTGAAAATGCCATTAAACATGCGGTGGAAAAAAATAATGGTCAAGGGCAGATTGTTATCAGTGCCAGTTTGCATAATAAAGATACCTTGATACTTTCGGTTACCGATAACGTCGGCATATTAAAAGATAAATCACACGGCACCGGCATTGCTAACCTCATTGCTCGTTTAGAGGTTACTTATGGTAATCGGGCTAAATTTAGCATTGATTGTAATCCCAATAAAAATACTTGTGCACAACTAGAGGTACCCACTAATGGTTAATATTGTTATTGCAGAAGATGAAGAAATATTACGCTTAAATCTAGAGAGAAAGCTGCAAAGCCATTGGCCACAAGGGAATATCATAGCGTCTGTTAAATGTGGCAAAGATGCGCTGTCATCCATTGACACTTTGAAGCCTGATGTGGTTTTTTTAGATATTCAAATGGGTGACTTAACCGGTATCGAAGTGATCCAGCAAAGTAAACACAATTGCCATGTGGTTTTTATTACCGCCTATGACAAATATGCCATTGAAGCCTTTGAAGCTGGCGCTATTGATTACTTATTAAAGCCCTATTCAGATAAACGCCTTAAGGACTGTATTGATCGGCTTAATGTTCGCCTTGCCTCAACACCTATTGATATAAAGCAGCTATTAGGTAATATCTCTGCGAGCAATGATCGCTATTTAAAATGGCTTAAAATTCAAATTGGCAGCAAATTCTGGTTATTAGACATTAAGGATATTATCTGCTTCAAAGCCTGTGGTCGTTATGTCAAAGTGCTGACCAAAGACCGAGAAGCGCTAGTGCGTATGCCGTTAAAAAGTTTATCTTTGCAACTAGACCCTGATGTTTTTTGGCAGGTACACCGCAGTACTATCTTGAGTATTGAACACCTCGACTATGTGCAAACCTCTGACGCAGAACAGATGCATGCTCATATGAAGAAATTAGTAGAGCCACTGGCGGTAAGTCGAAGCTTTGCCCACCTGTTTAGAAACCTTACCGTGGAATAAGCCGAGTTTATGCCAGCCTATAGCTAAACCCCATCTATCAGTTTCAAGCTAATGTTGAGCTGATAGATTTTGATCTCCTAATATTGTGCTTTTAATACCCTATGTCAGCAGTTGAGAACATCTGCGCTACTTTTTATTGTTTAGTTAAGTTACTAACTTATTTGATTTTGTATTAATCACTCGCTGGTAAGTATTTAGCGAATCAAAAATAATAAAAATAATCAGAGGTAATTATGGCTTTATTACAAAAAATGGCCAAGGTTTTGTTAACCCTATCTTGCTGTCTATCGACATATGCAGATGCCGGCAATAGGCAAATTAATTTAACCTTGCACAGTTTCACAGAAACAAAAGTTAATGGCGAAAACGGAACAGCACAAAATACAGCGGATAAAACAGCAAACAGCGATAAAAAAAGTAGCACCTTTGCAAATCAAGCCATGCAATCATCGCTAACGCTTAACCGGGTTAGTCAAAGCCCGGTCAGTCAAAGTAAAGCGAAGTTCAATTTACAAGACCTAGTGGCGGTATCTTTAGATGAACAGGGTAATGAATTGAGTCGACAAATCATTAAAAACCCACTGTATTTTCGTGCTGAAGTTTTTGATGAAGGTACTGGCGCTATGACTTTTTCAAAAGATATTAAAAGGCCTTCTGCGGTTTTAAATTTGATACTGCCAGATGACAATAAACTCCATAGTGTAAAAATTTACCAACCAATACAAGAAAAAAGCCAGCTTGTTTTGCAACAGCTTGACGAAATCTCTCTCGAGCTCCCACAAGCCCAAGCTGCTATGAGCGATAGCCTTAACAGTAAAGCAATGAGCCAAAATTCGGCTAGTTCAAATGTGATAAAGGTATTAGATAATGGCGACTCAACTAACCGAGTTGATTTAGTCTTTTTAAGTGAAGGTTATACCAATTATCAGCTAGCGCAGTTTTCTACCGATGTGAATAATATTGTTAATGGTTACTTTAATGTGCCGCCCTACAAAGAATATAAAAACCTTTATAACGTTTGGCGAGTAGAAGTTGCTTCCAATCAAACCGGGGCAGGTACTGGCGGCAGACCAATCGATACCCGTTTTGGCGCTAACTTTGGCTGTTATGGTATTGACCGTCTTTTATGTGTTGATGAAGGTAAGGTGCTCAGTTATATAAATAGCATTATGCCATCACATCAAGCAGACCAAGTGGTGGTGGTGGTAAATACCACTACTTATGGTGGCGCGGGTGGCACTGTGGCAACCATGTCATTAGCACCAGCGGCAATTGACTTAGCATTACATGAAGTAGGGCATTCTTTTGGCCATTTAGGTGATGAATATACTAACGGTACTTGTATCACGTCAGAGCCTTTTGAGCCTAATGTCACCACAAGCGCTTATGGCAGTAAATGGTCACATTGGTTAAGTGCCAGTAATGTTGATGCTTATCAAGGTGCTCGATATTGTACCAGTGGCATGTATCGCCCGACTTATGATTCTATGATGAACCACCTTGGTGTACCTTTTTATCAAGTGAATGAAGAAGCGTTGGTATTAAGAACCTATGACTTTGTCAGCCCAATAGACAGTGTAACTCCTGCAAGCAATGTGATAGAAATGCTGGCAGGACAGCAGCAAACATTTACGGTAAATACCGTGCGTCCTATTCCCGATACCATGCAAGTGAGCTGGTATATTGACCAAGTCTTTCAAGCTTCAGGCAAGCAATTAACAATCCACGCTGATGCATTAGGCAATGGCACATTTAATTTAGTGGCTCAGGTAAAAGATAATACCGACAAAGTTATTAAAGATGATTATCAAAGTACTCAGGCAAGCCACAGCTGGAGCATTAAAACCAATGGCAGTTGTAGCAATATAGTACCTACGGCGTTAGTCGCCAGTAATATCAGCAGTAATGCATTTTCACTTTCATGGGCGGCTACTGCAAATGCGACCAGTTATCTAATTGAAGTGAATGATGGTAGCGGTTGGCAGAATAAAGCAACGGTTACACAAAACTCAGCTAGCTTAACAGGATTGAGCGCAGGCGCAGATCTACAAGTAAGGGTTAGCGCAATAAGTACCTGTGGTAGCAGTGAGCCTTCAATAAGCCTAATGGTGTCTTTGACTAATGATCTAGAAATACCAGCGGTGCCGACAAATTTAATTGCTAGTGCTGTTACCAATAACTCTATGACTTTGTCTTGGGCAAGTTCAGCGCAAGCGAGTAGTTATAGTGTTGAACGCTGGCTTGATAGTGATGGCTGGGTTAGTGTTGGCAACACCAATACCGCTTCAATTGCCGTTAATGGTTTAGTAATTAAAGATCAATGGTTGCATGTTAAAGCCAACAACACCCTAGGAAGTAGCGCTTTTAGCGAATATCTTTATTTAGTATTAGCCGATATAGCAACTTGTAGTGCTATTGCTGTACAAGAAAAGCCTACTGCAAGTAATATCAGTGCCAGTGGTTTTACCTTAAATTGGAGCCAAACAAGCGGCGCTGATTTTTATCAAGTACAGCTTTGGCAAGATGCAACATCATCGTGGCAGACTATCGAAAGTATCACTACTACCAGTTATAACGTCAGCGGTTTAACAAGCAGTACTGCTTATGCACGTATCGTTGCTGGAAATGATTGTGATGATGAACCCAAAGCCAGTGACTGGCTTAGCATAACACTGGCAGAGTCATGTCAATATGCGCCAAAGGTACCAACAGCTTTAAGTTTTTCTTCGCTAACATCAAGTAACTTCACCGCTAACTGGCAAGCAGTGGCTGAAGCGACAAGTTATCAAGTTCAGCTTTGGAATGGTCAATGGCTTGATGCAGGCACAAGCGTTAGTACTGCAGTATCGGTGGATAAACTCAACGGCGGAAATGCGGAGTATTTCCATGTTAAAGCCAGTAATTCCTGTGGTAGCAGTGAATATAGTGACTACCTTACAGTTCAGTAATTAGTGGTAAATATTAATCACTAAGCAAAAATTATCAGCTTTACTTGTTTGTACTGGTCTTTCTACGGATGATTAATCCGTTGGGTATAAGTACTAACAAGTAAAGTTATCTATTTTATCTTTAGCAGCTATCAGTCATTGCTTAAAACATATTCTTACCTATTGCCGTCCGGCTAAATTTTAATCACCAAATTCACTCGTTTCAATGCCCTTAGTTGTCTGTTGGTAACTTTGCTTATACCCATGTAGCTATTGTTTTGCTAGTTTTTTAATGGCTAGTTATCAGCCTAAATATCACTTTGAAACTTGTCACAAAATCTTATTTTCATGACAAAAATTTAGTGAGATAAAAACTTGATAACCCGCAGTGATAATTCATAAAAATAACAAGTCATAAAAAGTAATAATCAATAAAAACAAGTTAACAATAATAATAGAGGGAAGTTTTATCATGAATAAATCATCTTTACTTACTAAAGGCAGTAAATCAGGTATGAGCGCTGGAGTTAGTGCTGGAATTACCGCTGGTATTTTTGCTGCCAGTGTACTTACTAGCTCCATGGCATTCGCCGATGAAAATATCCGTACAGACAAAGACAACCTGATGGGATTTTCAAGTGAAGACCGCCAACTGGTAACCATTAAAACCAATGACGGTATTGAAATTACAGCGGTAGATATTAATGGCCAAGCCTTTGTTGGTGATATCTTATTAGGTAATACGCAAGAATTGCTCAAACATGGCTTAATCGTGGTGGATAACTCCCAGCAGGTTTATCAAAGTGATGTTAATGCCAATGCCGCCATTATTTATCCTAATTCAGGAGCAGTTTGGCCTAATGGCGTAGTGCCGTATGTAATGAGCAGTAGCTTATCTAGCAGCGCGCGCAATGCACTTTATTATGCCATTGATCATTGGAATAATAGTGGTACTGGCATTCAATTAGTCGCCAGAACGAATGAAGGTTCATACATTAATATGATCAATGCTGGCGGTTGTTATTCAATGATCGGCCGTCAAGGTGGTGTGCAAAACCTTGGTTTAGCAGCTAATTGTGGTAATGGTGCAGCGGTGCATGAAATTGGCCATGCGGTCGGTTTTTATCATGAGCAATCACGCAATGACCGCGATAACTACCTTACTATAAATTGGAGTAATATCTCATCTAGCATGCAGTATAACTTCCAAAAAATGGGCTCTGGTGGCATGGATCATGGTAGTTATGACTATTATTCCATCATGCATTATTTCTCTACCGCCTTTAGTATTAATGGTTACCCCACTATGGTGCCGACCGACAGTTCAATTAACTTAAGTGTTATGGGCTTTGCGCAAGTGTTAAGTAATAAAGACCTTAGTGCCGCTAGCTATTTATATGGCGGCGGAGTAAACCCTTCGTTACCAGCAACGCCAAGTAACTTAGTTGCAAGTTCTATTACTAGTAGCGCCTTTAACCTAACATGGTCCGCAGTCACTGGTGCGAGCCAATATGATGTTGAGCGCTGGCTTGATAATACCGGTTGGGTATCGGCAGGAACGAGCACCAGTAATACTATTAATATTTCTGGATTAAGCAATACCGATCAATGGGTGCATGTTAAAGCGAAAAATAATGCCGGTAGCAGTGATTACAGTGATTATATTCATGTGCAACTTGCAGATGTTGCCCAATGTGATGGTATTTCAATACCAGCAGAGCCAGTAACTATCAATATTACCGGCTCAGGCTTTACCTTAAGTTGGTCTGCAACTACCGGCGCAGATTATTATCAAGTGCAAATTTGGAATCAAGACACCAGTGCTTGGAACACTGTCGCTAATGTGAATGGAACTAGCCATGATATTACCGGCTTAACAGGAATAACGGTTTATGCCCGTGTGGTAGCACATAATAATTGTGATGATGAACCACAAGCAAGTAGCTGGATAACTATTACTTTAGCTGCTACTTCATGTACTGTCGCGCCAGCTACACCAACAGGGTTAACTTATAGCAATTCTACTTATTATCAATTTGATGCCAGTTGGAGCCAAGTGGCGGGTGCAACAAGTTATGATGTGCAGTTGTGGAATGGTCAGTGGGTTGATGCTGCTAGCAGTACCAATGCTTCAGTAAGTGTTGATAAACTTTATCCTGGCGGTAGCAACTACCTCCAAGTTAGTGCCAGCAATGCTTGTGGTAGCAGTAGTTACAGTAATTACATCGCAGTAAATTAATAACTGATTTATAGTGAATTTCTTATGACTATATTGACGGTAACAACGCCTGTTGTTGCCGTTTTTTGCGTTTAATAAAGTTACCAGCTGACGTTTTGTGTGAACAGAAGACATAAACCTGCTCGAATATGAAGATTGATTTTGCGATCCTACAGAGGATGTAAATTTCATACCCCTATAGCTATTGGGGCACAACCCTCCCTTTAATGGAACTTTTCAACTAAAGCTCATGAGCGCCATTTAGAACATAGCGATAATGCCCCCCCCTAAAAACTGACTACCGAAAGATAAAGCATACTTTACTTAGCTAAATACTGGGGATGATGCTAAAGAAGGCTCGTTATAATCTAATGGGTATTTTTTAGCTAAATACATATAAAACAAAGCTTTAAATTTAATTGACCTAAAGGGGGAATTATTGGATTATGTGGTTAATAATTAAACTATCATAATGAGAAAGGAAGCTCTTTGTATAATTTAACCAAGATAATTAAGCTTAAATATTCCATTCGGTTCACCGTTTTGACCGTCTTTATTTTAGCCAATGCCTTAACTGCAGGTGTTGCCATTAGTTTGCAATATTACTTTAGTAAAAGCATGGCCACTGAATCAGCGTTTAATTATTACGATAAAACAGCGACACAAACCAGCGCCTATTTAGAAGCACTGGATACGCGCGCGATTGAATCAACCAAGTTCTTGTCTAGCTACCCACATATCTTAGATAACCAATGGATAGGTAATGCTACTCAGCAACTCTTTGCCCAGGTAATGCAGAATACCCCTGCGTTTTATGCAATCTACATAGGTTTCGAAAATGGCGACTTTTACGAATTAGTTAACTTGGAGTCTAGTCTTGAAGTAAGGCGGAGTTATAATGCTGGGCCAACAGATCGTTGGGTGATGGTTACTGTGATTGGCGATGAAAAAACACGTCTGCGAGAGTTGTCATATTTTGATAAAGACTTTAATTTACGAGTAACTCATGTTGAGAACAGTGATTATCATGCGGCTAAACGTCCATGGTATACCGAGGCTAAAGTCGATGAAGTACATAAGACCGACCCCTATCTTTTTCAACATCTAAAAGCTCCAGGTCAAACATACTCAACAATTATTCCAGGTACATCAGCTGTTCTGGCTGTCGATATTGCGCTGTCATCAATTTCTACCTATTTGAAACAAGAGGAAATTAGCGCTGATGGAGAAATCTATCTATATCAAAAGACCGGCGAAATAATTGCCTCTAATCAAGCGAGTCGATTAGAGAAATCATTATTAGCAGTACCCAAATTAGTATTGTCGTTAAAGCAACAGCGCTTTGTTGCTAAACATCGACCCATTAAAATTTCTAATTCAATCGATTGGTCGCCGATAGATTTTACCATCGCGGGAAAACCACAAGGGTATGCCGTCGATATAATGTCTATAGTCGCTGCAAGCACTGGTTTACGGTTTGAATATACTAATGGTTATGAGTGGCCTGAATTAGTTGATATGTATCAAAAAAATGAACTGGATATATTACAGGCGGTATTTTTAAATAATGAAAATGAAGCCTTAGGTAATTTATCGAAGCCATTTCTGGATTTACCCCTATCAGTTATTACTAAGCCTGGCGAAGACACTATCTCTCACGTGGAGCAATTATCGGGTAAGACATTAGCGATCACCAGAGGGTGGTCGATAGGCCATTTAATTCAGCGTTATTACCCTAAGGTAGAAATTATTGAAGTGCCTTTGTTAAAAGACGTATTTGATGCTGTGCGTGATGGTAAGGCGTATGCGGGTATCGATAGTAAATTAATTTTACGACATCTCGCTAAGCAGTTTTTTATTGAGGATGTGCAATTTCATGGTGATATGGATTTTTTACCACTAAATATGCCTAATTCACTGCATTTATTGATGAAAAAAGAGCAAACACAATTATTAGCTTTAATTAATTTGGCATTAGGGGCGATTACTCCCGAGCTAAAATCTGTGTTAGATGAAAAATGGGGGATTAGCAATCAAACATCAGACTCACATAAACAGTCTGGCATTGTTCCTTATGCGAAATTAATAGAGATAGCGAATCAAAAATCTCAACAGGGCCAACTAAACATCCATGAGATCAATGGTCAATCATATTTCACCTATGTTAAACCGTTAAACAATAACGGCACCCACCAAGATATGTTCGCCGTCATAGTCCCAATTGAGCGTGTCTTGGGAGAAAGTTTAAATGAAATAAAACTGTCGATGTTAATCACCGGAGGTTGCCTGTTATTAATGTTGCCATGCTCTTGGTTTTTTGCATCGCCGATTGTCAATCCAATTCGTCGTTTATCCCGTCAAAACTGGAAAATAAAAAATCGCCAGTTTGACCAAATTTCTCATCAAGCAACCAACATTTCAGAGATAGAAGAGTTATCACTATCAATGATTGAAATGTCTGAATCGATTCAACAGCATGAACGTGCGCAACAAGAATTACTTGATGCTTTTATCAAAATAATTAGTCAAGCTATTGATGATAAATCACATTACACAGCAGGGCATTGCGCACGCGTTCCTGAACTCGCCATTGAACTTGCCCATGCAGCATCTAATGAAAACAAGGGTATTTGTAAGGATTTTACCTTTCATAGTGAAGATGAAGTTCGTGAATTTACCATTGCAGCTTGGTTGCATGATTGCGGCAAGGTCACCACACCTGAACATATTGTTGATAAAGGTACCAAGCTAGAAATAATTTATAATCGTATTCATGAGATTAGAATGCGTTTTGAAGTACTATGGCGTGATGCGGAAATTGAGTTTTTAAAACAGGCAGCCGCTGCGCCACAGCAAGAAACGCAATTGTTAAAACAATTACAGCAAACACGTCAACAACTACAAGATGATTTTGAATTTATTGCCCAATCAAATGTTGGTGGCGAGTTTATGGAAGAAGCACACGTCACGCGGTTAAAAAGTTTAACTCAAATAAAATGGCAGCGTAATTTTGATGATCGTTTGGGATTGTCACCCGTAGAAGAAGCTCGGTACAACATGAATGAGGTATCGTTGCCGGTCACGGAATCATTATTAGCCGATAAAACCGAGCACATTATTAAGCGTACTGAACCTGTTGAGTTTCCTGCTGAGTTTGAAATTAAGGTGGATGTACCTGAATATTTAAGTAACCAAGGTGAAGTCTATAATTTATCGATAGGTCGTGGCACATTAACAGCCGAAGATCGTTTCATAATAAACGAACATATTATCAGCACCATTAAAATGCTCGAAGCCCTACCATTACCTCCCGAGCTAGCTCGAGTACCACGTTATGCATCAACGCATCATGAAACCCTCAAAGGCACTGGATACCCAAGAAAATTAAAGGCTGAAGATTTATCTGTACCGGAACGAGTTTTGGTTGTTTGTGATATTTTTGAAGCATTAACTGCTGCAGATAGACCCTATAAAAAAGCCAAGCCGATTAGTGTCGCCATCAATATATTGCATAAAATGGCCTTAGATGAACATTTAGATATTGAGATATTTGAACTGTTATTAACCAGTGGTATTTACCTTAATTATGCGCGTAAATATTTACCTGAGTCACAAATTGATGAAGTGGATATTAGTCGTTACATTCGCAGCCCAGCACCAACTGTAACCGCTAACAAGGAGAAGGAAACAGCCTTGAGCTAGGAAGAACGGTTGCAGAAAAGCGAGTTCTAAGTGCTGCTTTCACTGCTCTTTAAGACTAAGATATATCAGGCAGCGCCCATAAATAGATTCGCAATGGCAATCGTAGCAAAATTAAAAATAAGCGCCGTCCAGTAAAGCCCATGATGCTCATAAGGACGTTTGAGCATCATTTTTGATCTTCCTTAATAAAGGTTATCCGTCTTTAGTCGGGCAATACCAAAATTCCTAAGCCGTCTAACAATTGCTCTTGTTGCCAATTACAAATCTTCACGCCATCAAGTTTTACTCGCCTGATATTAAGGCCATTTAATTCGGTATGTGTTAAATCGCAACCTTGCATTTGGAACTGTTCCCAGGCATCCTCAGAAAACTCACTGCGGCTTAAATCTGAATGTCTCAGTGAAGCGCCTTGCAGGTTGGCACCATTCCAGCGATTTTCAAATAAGTCACACTTCTCAATACGTACACCAGAAAAGTTTGCATAAGATAAATTACAGCCGGTGATGTATGCCATGCAAAAATATGACTGGCGTGAAATTTGATTTTCAAAACTGGCTTTAACAAAGTTAGCGCCTTTCAAGTCGCAAGACCTAAACTCTATGCCCAAACAACTCGCGCCGACAAAGCTCGACATAGACAATCTACACTGCTTAAAGCTCGTATCACGTAAGTTAGCATAATCAAATCGGCAACCTTCAATACTGCCTTGCTCGACAAAGCTGCATTCAATAAATTCAACATCGGATAAATCAGATCGATTAAAGTTACAGCGATAGAAATTACATTGCTCAAAGCGCATGCCTTGAAAGTCATGGTTAGAGAAGTCGTGATCGATAAAATCTTTTTTAGTTGTCGGCATCAATAGCCCTCCAAGTGATAATGCGTGCAGGTTACCATCTAGATAGTTAAACACCTACCAATTAAACACCATTAAAAACAACAGGTTAAATTCGCCTGGAATAGCCTTTTAAAGGGGGCAAAATGCGATTTTAAGTGATGTAAAAGTATTTTTAGGGATGCGAGGTGGATGAAAAAAGTTTACTGGTGAAAATTAAGGTATAGGGAGTGGAAAGTGTACTTTAGTTAAATACCTTATCAGGGAGGAATGAGTAACTGCAATTGTCATTGCTGTCGTTGGCAGCTCTAACCTGAAACTATTAAATCAAAGCCAAAACGACTACTTCAAATGCTTTGACCTCATTGGTTTACTGAAGTAGCTTAATTTTCTTTGTATAGAATCGAAAGTTCGGTTAATTCATCTTTGTTTTTTATTGAGAGTTCAGTAAAATAGTTAGTATTTAACAGTTATGTAAAGGTTAGTGATGAAACGCGTTGTTTTATATATTTCAGATAAATGCTCCCATTGCCGTGAAGCTCAAAAATACTTAGATGATAATGGCATTAAATACAGATTAACAAATGCGAAAATGCAGCGCGGTAGAAAAGAGCTTGACGCTATAGGGGCTCGCTCTGTACCAGCCCTTAAAATTGGTAATGAAGTAATGATTGGCTGGAATCTAGATAATTTTAAGAAACTCTATGCCGCAGATTAAGAAGCAGGGTTATCTAATTAGATAATTGAGCAAGCAATGGGCACAGAGTTATTGATTACTCTATTTCGATTGGATAACAAAATATAGGGGGGAGCAGAGCATCATATAATCCGCCCCTTAGTATTATAGCGCCATAATTTATCAATCAGCACAAATTGTTGCTCAGCTTTCACTAGGTAGTTCATATGTTCGCTACGTCAACTTGTCCTGTGAGAACTGCTGCTTTGAGTAAAAATCTCTATGACAACTACGGTGGCATTGGAGACAATATCTCTTAAATATTATCCATATATTTTCTAATGAATAATACCTATCATGTTACTGATATAGCTCATTTATAAGTTGTCATGTTTTCGCCACATTTCTTCATGATTTGAACATTACTCCAATAAAATTTATGAGTATACTACCTCCCACCAAACTGAAATCGTAATTCAACGTAGGTAACAGAGCCACTTATTAGCGTTAAAGTTTTACGTTGAAATTGTTAACCTTAACAATAATATATGAGTATGAAATTTAGTTTTAAAACCTACCCTTTAAAGTACCATTTTCTACTGTTAGCTTTGCTCATTAATATCGGCTTAGTTTTTAGTGTGCATGCTAATACGATAATAAAAAAATTGAAGAACAAGAGCATCAGCTTGGTGCTCGTATAGGCGTCTCTATTTATGATGTCACAGATAATAAACTATGGAACTATAACGGCAATACTAGATTTCCTTTGATGAGTACTTTTAAAGTACTCGCCTGTGCAAAATTACTTGCTGATGTTGAAAAAGGGCATCAATCTTTTGATACTTCAACGATTATAACGGCAAGTTCGCTTATTAAGTGGTCGCCGATAACTAAAAATCTCGTTGGTGAACAGATGTCATTAAAGCAAGCATGTTCTGCGGCTATGATCATGAGTGATAATACGGCTACCAATATAGTGCTTAATGGCATCAAAGGTCCCAAAGCTTTAACTCAGTTTATGCGATCTATTGGCGATGAGGTTACTCGATTGGATCGAATCGAACCTGATTTAAATGAAGCACTCGATGGTGACATGAGAGATACCTCTACTCCCAATGCGATGGTGAAAAGTTTACATACATTATTATTTGGTGATGTATTATCTCAAACTTCAGAGGCTCAATTAATACAATGGATGATAGATAATAAAGTCACAGGTAAGTTATTACGAAAAGTACTTCCTGAAAGCTGGTCGATTGTTGACCGTTCTGGTGCTGGTGGTTATGGTTCTAGAGGAATTACGGCTGTTGTTTGGTCTGATAAACGAACACCTCTAATTATAAGTATTTATTTAACTCAAACCGAAGCATCATTTGCTCAACGTAACAAAGCCATTGCGAATATAGGAAAGGAAATTTTCACCGTCTATAGTGAATAAAGTTTTCAAGTCGCTTAAGCGGCTCCTAAATAGTTGAATTGTACTTTTTCTATGCTAATTTTAGTCAACTATTTTCGTCTGTTTACTAGGGGGAGTATCAGTACTAAACCTAATCCGAATTAATGTTCAGACTTTACCAGTTAATGCCCGCTATGTTGTCTTAATAGTCGTATTACGCTGGCGTGATATCTTCCAATACTGTCTGTAGTAAATTAGCTAAAGACATTATCAATTAAAAAATACAAAGTGGTAGTCAATATTAGTTAGCCGCAAAAAATTCGTAGGAATAAAAAACTATTGTAATAAACATCAATATTCTGTAATTTTATTTATCCGTTATCAGGCTGAAACAAAGGAAGAATATGATCGACTATTATAAAAAGAAAAGTGCCGAGTATTATGAAAAAGCCCGTATTGCACAGGAAAATAATGAAGAGTATGAACAGTTTAAAAGCGAGGCCGAAACTTATGATAAAAGAATTGCAGAGTTAGAGGCTTATTAAGTTGGCTCAAAGGAGCTGTTGCACCTATTTCTTTTTTGTTATATGCAGTGGTCAACTATCTCGAAGGGGAGCCGACATTAGTATTTTTTCTAACGAAAGCTCTTTCGCTTGAGTTCAACCGATGGACGCAAGTGGCAAAGTAGACTATTCATGTAAGGTAAATTCATGCCTAAATTAGATCGGTTTTGTGGTAAAAGAGTCGGTTAGCTCTCATTCGTTGTGGGGCTCAAAGTTCAAGGTAAGCAACATTAAACCAGGCTGGTTTAATGTTGCAATAAATGGCAATCGATACCAAAGTCAAACTGTAGATGATTAGTCAATTATGGGAAATTCACTAATCAACTAAATTAATGTCAGTATTGTTTCTAATATTCTCTTACTCATTATCATGATGATATTAATTTGGCTAGATGTCTGATGCAGGTGCTACTTTCACATATTCATAACTAAATGCTCTGACTTTTTTACCTGAATCTGCAACAAACTCTACAGTTGTTGAACGAGGTAATATCAATACTGCCTCGTACTCTTCTCCAGTTAAAAAAGTATCATTTCCACATTTTAGGTCTTTGGTTAATTTGATCCGCATTACTACTTTTCTCTATCTATGTTGAATAATTGAACTGATTATACCATTTTTTTTAAGTACAAATTAGTACAAAAAATGTTCTTACTGATTTCAATCACATTTCTGGACAATAACACCCTATCTGAACATTAAATTGTACTTTGGCCGACCAGTAAAAAAGACAGTTCGATAGGACAATTGATATTTAAGGTTTCTATTCTACAGGTTCGAAAAACGACTCTATGGTAATACTTTGCTGGTCAGCATCTAAAGTTGCCATAGAGCCAATAGGTAAAGTAATCATAGGATGCGTATGGCAGCAGTCATATTCGGCGAGGATGGGTATGTTGGTTTTACCCATGACTTCCATTAATATTTGATAGGGTTTTTTTCCTGTACCTTGGTCGTCAAACTTTTCATGTTTCCCCAGGATTAACCCGCCAATACGGTCAAATATGCCCGTTATTTTAAGGTGCGAAAAAGAACGCTCCACTGTTGCGGAATCTTTGAAACTATCTTCTATCAGTAAAATATCACCTTGCTTGATATCTGGCATGTAAGGGCTGGCAAAAATTCCTTGGATGGTATTTAAGTTTCCAGCAATGAGTCTACCGGTGACCTTACCAGGGTTTATAGTGAGTAGTTGGTTGGCTGTTCTACTTTTTTCATCGCTTTGTTTTTGCCAATCAATATAATCTTCAGTCCAAAACTTTGGGTTTTTAATGGTATGAGGTAGCTTAGGCTTTTCAACCATATTATAAAAATATTGATAAGTTTGCTCTAAAAAGTATCCCATTTCACCGAACGATGAGACAAGTGCTGGACCATAGTAAGTAACAATTCCTGTTTGAGCATAAATACCAAACAGCAAGGCGGTAACATCAGAATAACCGATTATTATTTTTGGATCTTTTTTCAGTGCTTGGTAGTCGATATATGGCAACATAGAATTTGAAACCATACCACCCATTGTCGCCATTATGCAGCGTACCTTCGGGTCTCGAATCAGGGTATTTAATTCTTTTACTCGTGCTTGAATACTACCGGAGCGATAATTATCTGACATGCCAGTTAAACTGCCAGCTTGCAGTTTAAAGCCTTTTTTCTCCATAAAGTGTTTTGCACGTTCAAAGCGCTTAAATGCGAAACTTGTAGCTGGTGTTGAAGGAGAGAAAAAACCGATGGTATCACCTTCTTTCAATGAAGGAGCGACAACATTGGCGCTGCGATCCCTTTGAAAAAAATTTGCCATAGTTATGCCACCAGCAGGTATTGTTGCTGCTGTGAGCAAGGTTCCTTTTAGTAGTCTTCTGCGGGAAATATTCAACTGACTCATTTACTGCTTCCTTTCATTTGCAAAAATGTTCATTATATTCGTTAACTCAAAATATATATGATTTTACCCCATGATAAGTAGACTATTTTTTGTTTTTTTATTACTCATTTCCTCTAGTGATACTCTGGCTGGTAATGAAACAGTATCTGGCATAGGGAAATATGACAGTACTAATGTTTTTGCAAAAATATTGCAGGGAAAGATTCCTGCGAAAATTATTTTTGAAAATGAATATGTTTTAGCTTTTGAAGATATTCATCCGGTAAAGCCAGTACATGTACTTATTATTCCAAAAGGGCAATATCGCTCAATAGTGGACTTTTCAACTAGCGCAAGTGATGAAGAAATTATAGCGTTAGTGAAATCAATGGCTAAAATTGCCAAGGTTATGGGGTTAACAAAAGATGGCTTTAGTTTGATGACAAATAGTGGCCATAATGGCGGTCAAACTGTTGCTCATTTGCACTTTCATTTGTTGGGGGGAGAGCAGGTAAATTGGGAAAAGGCTTTACGAGAAGAAGCCTCAGGTAACTAAGCGCTAGGTTTTACTTTATCTAGCTTTGAGTAAGCTCTCAGCTTATATCTTATTGTAAGCACACATCTTTAACTTTTAATACCACGCTCTATTTGGCTAAATAGAGCGGATTTAGAATATAGGCTCAAGCTAAAAAAGTTCGATTTCCTCTGTTTCGCAGCTACTTTTGTTTGCCATATCTTGATTAAATTCAATTAATGCTTCTTCAATAGGCACTCCAGAAACAACACTATCAAACATTCGACGCTCTTCTTCCATAGTATATTTGCTACGGATTGTTTCTTGTAAGGCTTGCCAAGCAATAGGTGAGTATAATTCTGTAGGATTGCTAATAAGCGCAGTTAAAGAACTAAGACTTTCACTGACATGATCTAATCTTTGGCTTAGTTTATCGTAAAACTGAAAGGCGATTATCGCTGAATGCACTTTATCCAGAGCCGTAGACGTAGAGCCTTCAATAATTACCTTCATCTTTTCAGCACTGCCATTTTGTTGACTTAATTGTGCAATAGAGCTCTGAATATCACTTAAATTTGTCGCCAGTCCAGTAAATGATGTCGATAAAGTAGAGACTGAGGCGTTGCCTTCATTCATAGATTGATCAATTTGAGTAACGGCTAAATTAAGCATTAGGATAGTTTCTTTTAATTGACTCCAGTCTAAGTCTGGACGAGAAGAGGTTGATCTTGATAATGAGTTCATTTTGTACATCCCTGTTCTAATTAAATTTAAAATAAAGGTGAGATCGGTAATTATAGAAGTAAATGCAGATTTTTCAGGTAATTAATTATTAGTTCTCAAAATGGAAAATTATAAAAGTAGAGGATATCAAAATAGAAGGTATCCGGTTTTTATCACCTAGTATCAAATAAGCATTAAGAGCAGTTGAGTCAGTTGCTAACAAGCTTGCTTAGTGCCAAGACTCATTTTTTACTAAGTTGACCTAAGCGATTGAATAACCTAGTGTCAACTTAAGTTAAGCTAGATAAAGCAAAGACTAAGACTGAGCAATTAGCCTTTAAAGAGCCATAGGCATTCTTTAGAATAGCCATCGACATTAGTGACGACAGTTTAGGGATAGATCATGTCTAATCGACCTCCGCAACAAATGAATATTATTATATCCATGTACCTGGGTTATGCCGCCATGATGATTTGTCGTCAAATGGTCACTATTCTCAGCCCAGCCTTACTTGTGGATGAGACCTTGGGGTTATCAAAAACTAATCTTGGCGATTTTGCCGCTTATGGCACCTTAGGTGCGCTGGTGGGGAAACTGATTTGGGGTCCCTTTGCCGATAAGTTTGGCGGGCGATTTACTTTTTTAATAGGCATTCTTCTTACCGCGCTATTTATCATCGCCTTTGGACTTTCAGCTAATGTCATGGTCTTTACTGGCTTTTCATTTCTGCTTTATTGCACTAAATCTTCCGGCTGGCCCGGTATGACTAAATTGATAGGGCAATGGTATCATCCACAAGGTTATGGCCGAGTGTGGAGTATTCTCGCGACCAGTTCACGGTTAAGTGTGGTGCTGGCGACGCTGTTTTTTGGTTGGTTTCTGAGCTTTATGCATTGGCGCATGGTAGCGTTTATCGCGGCGGCTTTTGCGCTGGTTATTTTTGTTGGTTGTTATTTTTATTTGCAAGAAACACCTGAAGAACCTGATTTTTTTAAAGCAGATGAAAGTAAAAGCAGTACCAATACGAATGACGATGCAAATAGCAATAACATGGAATTGGCTCTGGCAGAAAAACAGGCGCTAGAGAACAGATATAATCACCCACTCAAAGATACCGGCACAATTGTGGGACTAGTGAACTTTGCAAAAAGTCCTAGGGTTTGGCTCGTGGTGATCATGTTGATGGTGCTCACTTGCATGATGGCTTTTTTGGATTTTGTCGCGATTTACTTGATGGAAAGCTACCAGTTGACGCCATCACAGGCGGCAATGGCCTCTACCGTTTTCCCTGTTGGCTCTTTAGTTGGGCTGCTGGCTGCAATCGCCTTTTACG
>NZ_JABSOV010000071.1 GCF_013215345.1 Colwellia sp.
CAAACAACTTATCAATAGAACAAGGCCCATGCCCTAAGTTCAGTGAAACACGGTTATCTCAAGGCATTTTACCGATCGACACATATAAAAAAGACATCGACAATATGAACAACGAGCCATTACATTTAGATTGGGAAAGTTTACGAACAAGCATTAAGAAACATGGCGTAAGAAACTCCACTGTTTCAGCATTAATGCCATCAGAAACTTCATCGCAAATATCAAATGCCACCAATGGTATTGAACCTCCACGCGGTTTGATCAGTATTAAAGCCAGTAAAGACGGAGTATTGAAACAAGTAGTGCCTGAGTATGAAAGACTTAAAGATAACTATGAGTTATTGTGGAATATTCCTAATAACCAAGGTTACTTAGAGTTAGTCGGCATTATGCAAAAATTTGTCGACCAAGCTATTTCAGCCAACACTAACTACGACCCTTCTAAATTTGAAGGCGGTAAAGTACCCGTCAAACAAATTCTAAAAGACATTTTAACCGCATATAAGTTAGGCGTTAAAACCTTGTATTATCATAATACTCGAGATGGTGCTAGTGACGATATAGAACTAGAAGATGATAGTTGTGCTGGCGGCGCTTGTAAGATTTAATGCGTTTTAAAAACTTATAGCATCACTATTCACCTTGAAATTAATAAATAAAAGGGCCTAGCATAGTACTGGGCTCTTGTTACTACAACAATCTAAGAATAATGCTTGTAGTACTCTAAAGGAATAAGATTCATGACGTATACCACGTTTAACCAAACTCCAAATAATGCTTTATTAGAGCCAATGTTTTTAGGCAATAACGTCAATATATCTCGCTATGATCAACAACGTTATATTGCTTTTGAGAAATTAATTGAAAAACAACTTTCATTCTTTTGGCGCCCTGAAGAAGTTGATGTATCTAAAGACAGAGCAGACTGGCAGAGTCTTACTGACTCTGAAAAGCATATTTTTATTTCTAATTTAAAATATCAAACCTTATTAGATTCAATGGCCGCACGTTCTGTTAACGCGGTTTTTTTGCCTCTAGTATCTTTACCCGAAGTAGAAACGTGGGTAGAAACTTGGGCCTTTAGTGAAACAATTCATTCTCGTTCATATACCCATATTTTACGTAACTTATTCACCAACCCTGGTGAAGTCTTCGATGACATAATCGTTAACCCCGCTATTTTAAAACGTGCTACAAGCATTGCTAAGTATTTTGATGATGTCATTCTGACCACACAATTATTGCAATCTCAGGGTGAAGGTAGCTATGAAGTTGAGGGTAAAACGATTGAAGTGAGCACTAGAAAGCTTAAAGAACGTTTATTCCTAGCAGTATGCTCGGTAAATGCTCTAGAAGCTATCCGGTTTTACGTCAGCTTTGCCTGTTCATTTGCTTTTGCAGAGCGTGAGTTACTTGAAGGCAATGCCAAGATAATTAAATTGATAGCCCGAGATGAAGCACTGCACTTGACCGGTACTCAACATATTCTAAATAATTGGAAATCAGGAAAAGATGATCCTGAAATGAAAATTGTTAGTGCAGAGATGCGAGATGAAGGCTTACAAATTTTCTTAGATGTTGTTGAGCAAGAAAAGGAATGGGCGCAATATTTATTTAAAGATGGCTCAATGATTGGTCTAAATGCTGAAATATTAAATCAATATATCGAGTATATTTCAAATCAGCGCTTAACGGCCATAGGCTATGATGCACCTTTCGACATAAAGAGTAACCCGTTACCTTGGATGAATGCTTACCTGGTTAGTGATAATGTTCAGGTTGCACCTCAAGAGACTGAAATATCGAGCTATTTAGTTGGTCAAGTTGATTCATCTGTTGATGCTGATGATTTTGACGGTTTTGATTTATAGCGATAAGTTGATGGTGATACTAGCCTTAATTTAGGCTAGTTAAATACGTATGAAAGTAAGGAATGACACTCAAAACGTGAAGGACACCATCAAATTGCAGCCTAAAATTATGGTTCAGGGTAAAGTTGTTCCTTTTGAAAATAACGAACAAACCTTACTCGACTGTTTAGAGTCTGCCAATATCGAAGTTCATTATCATTGTCGTGATGGTTTCTGTGGTGCCTGTAGAGTCACGCTAGTTGAAGGTGAAATTAACTACCCTCAAGGAGAGCCTTTAGCTTTTGTTGGTGAAAATGAGATTTTACCTTGCTGCTGTATTCCCGTAACCGACATTACCTTAGTGATTGACGACTAGCGCCGGTCTAATTAATGTCAAGTGTATGCCTAGCTAACATCCAAGTGTAACTCGATCCCTTTCATCACTCGACTGAGTTCAGGAGACAGCAGGGAGAACAAACCAACAAAATCATCTTGCTGATCATCATTTATGGCTATATCAAGTGCTTTAGTGGCTTCAAATAAATCCATAGCACCAACAGAGCAAGCAACGCCCTTTAATGTATGCGCAATATGCTTAGCGGTCTCAATATCTTGCTTTTGTATTGCTCTTTGTAACTTCTGTCCATCAAGATGATGATCTTGATAAAACATCACTAAAATCTCTTTAAATAGGTCCTTATCCCCTAATACATTGTTAACACCAATATCAAAATCAATACCATCATAATTCACCACAATAGCATTACTATCAGCTACAGATAATATATTATCTGTAGCGATTAAGCTGGCTCTAATGAGGTCATTTTCTACTTCGGCTTCAACAAGGTGAATAAGAGTACCCACATCGACAACTTGGTTACGGCCATTTTCTTTGGCAAAATATAACGCACTGTCCGCTTGTTTTAATAATTCATCAATTGTTAAATAATCATCGTCAGCTAGAACTAAACCAACACTCACCGTAATATTTATTTTTATATTTTTACTATCTGTGTTTGTTATGTTGATACGCTGCTGCTCAACTTGTTGCCGTAATCTCTCGCAAGCAATATAAGCATCGCCACTACTGGTGTTAGGTAAACAGACAGCAAATTCTTCACCGCCAATTCGGCCAACAATATCATAATCTCGAAACACCTCGGTCATGTTTTGACCAAACACACGTAATACTTGATCGCCTGCATCATGACCGAAATTATCATTAACTTGTTTGAATAAATCAATATCAAACATTGCTACAACTAATGGCTGCTCTGCTCTATTAGCTAAGCTTATGGCATTGCTGCTTAGTTCAAAAAAACTACCGCGATTATTCATGCTGGTAAGAAAGTCAGTTTTAGCTAAGTATTCCAGTTGAGCGGTCTTTTCTTTTAATCTTATGGCTGTCCTAATGCGAGCAAGTAGCACTTTAGCGACATAAGGTTTAATAACATAATCCCCTGCGCCTAGCTCCAAAGATGCAACGACTTCGTCTTCATCTGTTGAGGCTGATAACATAATTACCGGAATTTGAGCACTTTTTGCTTGAGCTTTAATTTTTGTGAGCGTTTCTAACCCAGAGAGGCCTGGCATATACATATCGAGTAAAATAAGGTCTATTGCTAAAGTGTCTAAAAGAACCAATGACTCTTCACCACTATCACAGCTTGTTACCTGATAACCGGCAGCGCCAAGATCAAACTCTAAGAGCAACTGAGTATCTTTGGCATCATCAACAACCAGTATTCTATATTCTTTATCTAAAATCATTTAGCATTCACCTGGCTACAAAAAACTATTATCTATGTTTCATAAAGTCCACATAGAAGCTTATTACTACTTTATATTAAATAGCGAGAAATTCAGCTAATTCCTTAGAATTAAAAGGCTTTCTAAGTACAGGATAATCCCAACTTCTATCTTCGATGGCAATGTAGCCACTAATAGAGAATACATTAATATCTGGGAATTTTTCCATCACCAAGTTAACCGCTTCTTTACCCGATAAATCAGGTAAAATCATATCGGTAATAAATATTTCAAAGTTAATACCCGAATTGATTTGTTCTATCAATTCTTTTTTATTATTGGCAACGGCAACCTTTGCCCCTTTACTATCAAGGAATAATGCAACAAATTCAGCAATACTAACTTCATCATCAAGCACTAATATATTGGTATTTTGATAACGTAGTGAAGTTAACTTAGACTCACGAGCCAAATATTTTTCTCTCAAGACTTTGCATTTGAACACCAGAGTGAAATGAGCACCACCAAGATCACTACTTCCTTCCACTTGAATCAAACCATTGTGTTTATACATAGTGCTATAGACATTTGCCAGACCAATACCATTGCCTTTATTGACTGACTTAGAGCTATAAAATGGATCAAATATCTTAGTTAAATTTTCTTTTTCAATACCTATTCCGCTATCTTTAACGTGAATTTCTAACCTGTTGTTATCCAGTAAGTTTGCCGATATTTCGATTTGGCCACTAAGACCTTTTTCTTGAATTGCATCTTGAGCATTAAGCACTAAATTTAATAAAATATTAATAAACTCACCTTGGGGGAAGGTAATTAAACAATGCATAGGTTGAAAATTAAAAGTGATCTTAATAGTACTTAGCAATAGTTGCTTAAATAAATACTGATTATCGAAAATATCTTGAATGGGATCAAAGCTTACTACCTTAACGGTTGGTTTACGGGTAAAGGCCAATAAACGCTCAGTGACATCTTTACCTTTATCTATGGCATTTTTGACTCTGTCGATATAAGACGAAATATCTTGTTCACCACGAGTAAATTTTATCTCTAACATTTCAATAGCACCAAGCGCCACACCTAAAACATTATTAATATCATGAGAGACATTACCAAAGGTATTGCCTAACAAAGCTAAACGATTTGAGATCACTTGTTGCTGCTCTTTACGAAACTTTTCTGTGACATTTTCAACTATCCAAATATAAATACCTTCATCGGCCTCATATGTAACAGATAAATCAAAAACCGTGGTGTATTTGTCAAAGCTAACATTGTTTTCTTTTATTTGACCTTGTACTTTAGCGAGTTTTTTAAACTCCATATATTCAGTAATGCTAAAGTTTATATAATTAAACAGTACCGCACTGACCCCATCGTGATGAGGTGATATATCCTGATAAACGACATTATCATTATCATCAATAAAGAAAATAGGTACTTTAATGGTAAAATTGACCATAGCTAAGAGCTTCAATTTTTCAAATATTTCTTCACTACGCGTAATGTCTTTATAAACGCCAAAAACGGCAAGTGCAATACCATTACTATCACGCTCTACTTCAGCAATCACTTCAACCTTAACTTTTCTGCCAGACGGTTGCTTCAAAGCTGTTTTTAAATAAAATGGCTGTTGTTGGTGAATAGCATTGTGAAAACTAGTGCGAAATTTTGCTCTATCCTTAGCTAAAAGCACATCAACCGCTTGCTCAAAATTTGGTACGATGGATTTATTGGTTAGCCCGTGAATACGAAATACTTCGGCAGACCAATCGAGTGTTTGCGACTTAATATCAAAGCGCCAATGACCCGAATTACTGATACGTTCGGCGAGCATTAACCTGTCATTCTGTTTTTTTAATTGCGCTATCATGTTCTTTGTATCAGTAACATCTTTTACTGTGCCAAACATCAAACTAGCTCTGCCATCAATACGTTCAACAACTTTACCAACCGCATGTAGCCATAATTTATCATCTTGGTTGTTTTTAATCGCGATCGTGATATCAATGCGGTCTATTGCCCCTTTCAAATGTTGTTGTATTTTTAGATGTACATTATTTAGGGTATTAGTGTCTAGGTGTCTTTCCCATATTTCACTTGTTCCTATTTGTTCTTTATCTTCATAGCCCAATATTTTCATTAACTGAGCGGAATAGAAAATACTTTCATTAACAAGATCCCATTGCCAATAGGCCTCATCAATGCCCGTTAATACCTTGTGTGTTAGATCGTGTGATTGTGAGTTCAAAATAGTTCATCCTCATCATCAATGTCATAAGTATTATCAATTTGATCATTCTCCGTATTTAACTGCTGGAGTTGATCAACACTATTTAAGGCTTGATCGAGTAACTGGGTAACCTCTAGAAAGTTTATATCATCTTGACTATGTTTTTTTAGCGCACCATGAACTAAATCGGTAAGGTAATCTTCTTGGTCTTGGGTCATATCTAAAATATGGAAACTAGTACCCATTTTTTGCACTATTTCATTCATCACTTCTTGTTGATGGTGTTTAGATATTTCCACCATCTTTTTAGTGGTACTCACCGCTTGCTTTATCTGTTCTTGAACACTAACCAGTGAGTTTTTATAGGTAATGAAAGCAATTCTAGCGCCAATACATTCTATTACCGAGGCTAAGGCATCAATATATATATCCGTATCAACAGTGCCATTTTCAAGATTAAGAATGAATAAGGATACCAAGGTATGATTGAATATGGTTCTTGAGCCAAAGCGATAAAGGCGTGGTTTAATCTTCAACAGCTCCATAACTTCAATTTCAACGGGTGAACAGATACCTTTTTGTGCACTATAAAAACTAGGTTTGTCATTAATAGGATAAAAAGCAATACAACCATGCAAGTCCATACTGTTAAAGTAAGAAAACACCTCATCTCTAATTTTCTCATAAGTAAAACAGTGATTGAGTTTAGAGGTCAATTGCATACAACTGCCATATTTTGACGCTTGCGCCATTGAGACATTTATAACATTATTTTTTGATTTGATTTCATCTTCAAACTCATGGATCTTAGCTTGATACTCCATCAGCTTATCGAGCTTTGAATTAAGGGCTAATAAAGAAAATGGTTTTGCTAAAAAATCATCCGCACCACACTCTAATCCCTTAAGTACCGCCTCTTCAGTTGCCATACCGGAATATAGTACAAATGAAGTAGGGGAATTTTCATTACCTTGCTGCGATTTAATCCAATCAGAGCCTTTCTCATTGCCAATATTTTCATCAACTAAAGCAATATCAAAATGGATATTTTCTTTTAGTAAATCTTGTGCAACCAATAGGTTATTGGCACATTTGACCTCGAAAGAATCTTCTAAACTTTCAGCCAATAAATTTAAGTAGTCAATATCATCATCAATAATTAATAAGTTATGCTTCACCATCTTACAATTCCTTTTATGCTACTTAAGGCTATTTAATCGTGCCAAATATAGCTGGCTGTCACTAAGGTACCTTGCTCTTGATAATCTAAGGTGTCACAAAGTTGATTAACTAATTCCACCCCTCGACCACTTAACTTTAACCCGTCATTCATGGCAATGCTGTTATCTTTAAAAATGTCCAAAATATCAAAACCTTGACCACTATCTTTAATATTTATGACCATCTTTCCGCCATGAGGAAGCGGAAAATATTTTAGCGCTATACCGACAAAATCTTCAGATACTTTGTGATCCTCGTTGGCCAACAGATCTAGCCTGTTTGCTCGCTCTTTAAAATATTGACTGAAACCCTCTGCAGAATTTTTTAGCGAGGAGTTTAAGCCTAGCACTCCGTGGTCAAGCGCATTGATAAACAGTTCTGTTAATATAGTATATAAACTTTGCCAGTGCTCGCCAGCGCCCTCTAAATCATTAATTTGATTCATAACTAACGGAATTGGATTAACCTTTTTAAGTAGCCCTCCCGTTAAATGTAGGTGGTATGACCAAGTAGGTAATGAGTTTTCGGCTAAAGTAAAGTAGTTATCTTCTTCGGTGAAACCTTCAGGAATTTTTACTTTATTGCTCACCTTTATTTGTTGCCAGCCACTACAGGGAACATCGACTAAAGAAATATCATCTTCTTGCTCACAATTTTCACAAAAGTCATCAAGGCTTCTCAAAACATTATTAACAAGATCCTTCTGAATGATGCCTGCAATAGCAGCTTGTTCAAAACGAGGAAAATCAAAAAGGTCACCTGCAGGGTTTCTCGCCTCTACTATGCCATCAGTAATAAAAACTAATCGGTCATTAGGTTTTACCTGTACCACTTCGACCTGAGCATCGGCTAATAATTGCGGTAATATACCTAAAGGCGGATGTGTGGAGACAAATTGCTGTTTGATTGTCCCCTGAACATCAAATAAGTAACCGTCGGGTAAGCCGGCATTAAATATATATGCCGATTTTTCATGCTCTGAGATGCAGGCGAAACAAGCGGCAAAAAACAAATCACCGGGAAGTAAGGTAAACATTTGTCGGTTTAATTGCGCGACAATATCTAATATGGAAAAGCCCTTTTTAGTCATGGCTCTAAACGTATCAGTCACAGGAATAGCACCAATTGATGCCCGTAAGCCATGACCAGTAAAGTCGCCAAGTAAAACATGAATGTCCCCATTTGGGCACAAAGCGGTTAGCTGGATATCACCACTAAAAATAGTGGCCGCCTTTTTAATAGTACCAATTTTATCTAAAGCAAAGTTTCTTGCCTCAATCACCCCTGACATCATTTTTTCAGCCAGCTCAGCATCATTTTGTTGCTCTAGCTGTAGGCCTTTTACCTGGTCAACTAAATCACTAATCCTTTGCATTGCCTTTATTTTTGCCTTAAAAACCTTAGGGGTAAAAGGCCGTACCAAAATACTATCACCGCCCGCATCAACACTATCGATAAAAGCTTGTTCACTATCCATACTAGTAATAAAAATAAGCGGTGCGAGTGTGCCCTCCCCTGAAAGTTTTTTTATTCTTCGAGTTGCTTCAAATCCGTCCATAATGGGCATATTAATATCCATTAAAACAAGATCAGGTTGATGTTCAATATACATTTGCACACCACTAGCGCCATCATTGGCAATAATTACCTGATAATCTTCCTCTTTCAGTAATACAGATAGCAATTTACATTGCATTTTTGAATCATCAACAACTAAAGCAATCTTTTGAATTCTAGGCATAGCTCGTCCCTAGTCTGTTTAAGAAATAATAAACTACTCAATCGTCATTAACCGTTGAAATTGTGCTATCTCTAGAATTTTCCTTACCGTGTCGCTTGGCTTGGAAATCGTTAATTGCCCCGCATAAAGTTGCACATGATCTTTAAGTAATAAGATCATACCTAACGCTGAACTGTCCATATATTCTGTTTTACTTAAATCAAGTACATAGCTTAAATCTTGAGTTGTTATACTAGTGTAAGCATCACGAAATAGTTGGTGCAATGAGAAATCAAAGCGATCATCAATTGCAATAATAAGTTCTTTTCCATCTCCTGAGATTCTACTGCTAACGGTCATAAAAGCATTCCTTATAGTTAGTTAATTACATAAGTTAAATAAATAAGTTAAAATAAATCGACTTCACCTTCTTCCATATTAAGCTGCAATACACTCCGTGATTCATCAGCTTTTCTTGTCGCTTGATAGACATTTTGACAAGTCGATTTGAGCATCAGTAATTGTTCGTGTACGTCTATATTGGTGTCTTTATTGAACGTTGCCAACACATCACTTATTTCATGAATACTGCTGATATTCATTTGTAAGGATTCTAGTGATTGCCGAGTTAAATCTTCAAACTGCAACGAACGAACACCAAGACTTACAGCTTGCGTGATCTTAGGTGCTATAACAGCAAGCTCTTCCACACTATTAGCTGTCTGAATGTTAACCTTCTCCACATGACTCATCATGACAGACATTTGCTCCTTCGCTTCGAGGGTAGAAGTCATATCCGCTGAGGCCATTATTTCAACTGAGGACCGAAGGTTAGCAATTATTCCCTTGGCTTTATTTATTTCAGTACGAATATCCTCATTTAACGCTGTGGAGCCGACAGACAATGAACGCACTTCATTCGCAACTACGGCAAAACCACGGCCAGCTTCTCCAGCTCTTGCTGCTTCAATAGCAGCATTTAATGCCAATAAATTAGTTTGACTCGCTAAGCCCTCAACTTGCGCTAATAACTTAAATATACGTTCAAATTGTGACACCATCTCATCCGTATAGGTCATAGTTTCAAGGCTTTGTTTACTGGTATTAATGATGACACCAACAAAATCATCTAAGGTTTTATTTGAATCAGTAACAAAATTTGCCAATGAAACACCTTTGCCTTCTTCTGCATTGCCAGAATGCGAGATAAGTATCTTGATCATATATTGCTGTTCTTCACTTAAACTCTGCAGGTGCTTAAAGCTATCCGATATGCCAATTACCGCATCAGAAACTACTTTTTTGGTCCGCTCTAACTCTTGTTCGACAATATTTATTTCCTGATTAATAAATTGTTGTAATTCAAAGATCACGCTATGGATGAGTTCATCATCAACCACTGACATACCCTGGCCAATTTCAGCCATACTTTCTTGCAAGATTATTTTATGAACTTGAGCAGCTAAAGAAAGTAATAAGATGAATAGGATAGAAAGTAATAGAATAAAAAAAGCCTTATCAGCAATTACAAGGTAGCTTGCCAAAGACAGCAGGCATAACAAGCACGATGCATACAGACCCTTTTTTAAATTTCTCATAAAACGTCCCCAACACAATTTTTCGCTAAGATATCTTGCATTTCTGTTCTACTTAAACCGGCATAATTCAGTATATGCTTTGCAATTTCAAGTAAAGGTGACTGCATAGTATGAGCAGAAATAGCATGGGCCCTGCCAGGCATGCCCCAGATAAGACTTGAGTTTTTATCTTGAATAATGGTTCGTGAGCCGAGCTCTTTTAGCCGTAACATGCCATGTGCGCCATCTTGCCCCATGCCAGTTAACAATACCGCTTGTACGTTGTCGGCGAAGTCACTAACAGAGTCAAACAGCACATCAACCGCGGGTTTATGTCGATTAACCTCATCACCATCACTTAAAGTACAAAACAAAGCACCATTTTTATGCACTACTTCTAAATGTTGATCTCCCGGGGCGATATAAACATGACCTGCTTTAATTTTTTGGCCATGACTTGCCTCATGCACCTCAACTTGGCAGTTGTCATTTAAACGTTGCGCGAAGCGTAAACTAAAGGTTTTAGGGATATGTTGGGTTATAACAATGGCAGGAGAATTACTGGGTAAACTAATAAGCAGTTTTTTAATCGCTTCTGTTCCTCCTGTAGAAGCACCAATGGCAATAAGGTGGTTAGCACGTTTACTACCACTAAAAGCTTAAATATTCTGGCTCGGTTTAACGACTTTATTGCTTGTTAAGGTATCCGATAATTTAAAATTCTTTTGATCTATAGTGACTGCTTGAGTTATTTTCTCCGTTAACACTTCTCTAAAGCTGGCTTGGGTGGCAAGTAACTCTTGCACGGTTGGCTTAGCAATAAAATCTACCGCGCCAATTTCAAGCGCTTGTAAGGTAATGTCTGCCCCTTTAGTTGTAAGTGTTGAAAGCATAATGACTGGCATAGGGCGTAAACGCATCAAATTAATAAGAAAAGTAATACCATCCATTTTCGGCATTTCTACATCTAGAGTTAATACATCAGGGTTTAATTTTTTGATCAAATCTCTAGCCACGAAGGCATCTTCAGCCTCGCCAACAACATTAATGCTTGGGCTATGGCTTAATGCTTCCTTGATGATGTTACGAATAACAGCCGAGTCATCAACAATAAGTACTTTAATTATATCCATACAATTTAATTCCTATGTTATATACCCATTACCATTCAAGGTGCATGTTTCAGAGTGCTTGAGCAATTTCAATTCAAGGCGCTGTGATGAAATAATGGTCATTCCATTATAAGTAACAGCAACGATGAAGTGATGTTGCTCAAACGCTTCTTCGATGGGATTATAATGACTTTATACCGCGTTAAATAATTAGACCATAGAGTAACTATGCTTAAATTATTTGCCCTGCCTAAAACCATTATAATTCCCACTGAAATCCTGCATTTTGATTGGTAACGGGTATATCCACTAAAAAAGTTCAACATCGCCACTGACTTCTTTTTTATTAATCTCACTGCGATAGTCGCTTTCTCGGCGAATAATAGTGTCATTGTGTAAGTTATCCAGTCGTTTGATAAGTACTCGGCCACTATAAGGTTCAAATATGACTTTTCTAGGATAAATATCACCAATATCACTACTTTCAATGATTATTTCTTCTTGATCTAAATAGGCCAGGGCAAAATTAATGTTCTTTTGACCAACATCGGACATTTGATTAAGTACCTTTGCGCCACCAAACAACTTTGCTCTTAAATTTTTTCTCAGACCACCCGATCTCAAAATAGTATTAATGAGATGCTCCATAGCAAAGTTGCCATAACGGGTAGCATCAGCGGTCTTCTCCCTTTGCCCCCAATTAACTTCATGGGCTTCTTTATTGGTGATCGGTAACATAAAGTGATTCATACCCCCTATACGACTGCGCTCATCCCAAATACAGGCCGAAATACAGGATCCCAGGGTTGTTGCTATGGCAACATTTTGAGTGGTCATGTAAAATTCACCCGGTAAAATTTTGGCAACCACCATATCCCTTTGTTGATCCCAATAATGATTAATCTGCATAAATTCCGGTAGGCACTGCGCCATATATTCAGATATTTGTGGATGATTATTTCTTAGCACATAACTTCCTTATTAAATCGAGCTTCAGTTGGCTAATTAAGGTTTTCTAAAAATGGTTCTACCAACATTACTAAAATACTGTTGATAATTACCTAAATTCTCACTGTGACCTAGAAAAAGTAAGCCACCCGGTGCCAGCATTTCATAATAACGAGAAAATAATTCTTGCTGGGTTTTTTTATCAAAATAGATGATGACATTTCGACAGAAAATGGCATCAAAAGGGCCTTTCATTGGCCAGTCATGTAATAAATTGAGGTGCTTAAAGGTAATAGTACTTTTTAACTTGTCATGCACTTTGACACTTTGACTACTTTTTCCACTGCCATGAAAAAAATAGCTTTGTTTAAGTTTTTTCGGAATTTCCTCTATACGATTCATATCATATATACCGGTTTTTCCTTTGGCTAAAACATTACTATCAATATCGGTAGCAAGAATTTTTATATCCCACTGTGGTAACTCATTTTTAAGGGCTTCAAGTATCGTAATGGCAATACTGTAAGGCTCTTCTCCGGTAGAGCTTGCTGAAGACCATATTCTCAGTCGTTTTTTTCCGTTAGCACTCACTGTTTTATTTTTTATTAAAGCAGGCAGCTCTTCACTCGTTAGGTATTCAAAGTGATGATTTTCGCGAAAGAAACTGGTTAAATTAGTGGTTATGGCATTAATAAAATAATCTTTCTCTTGCTCACCTTGATCTCTTAATAACTGGCAATATTCAGCGAATGAATCTAGCTTTCGCTCTCTGACAATGCGAGTTAACCGTCGGTATAACATCTCCCTTTTACTATCGTTGAGGACAATACCTGTATTTTTATACACGTACTGACAGATAAACTTAAAATCATCACCTGTCAGTCGCATAGTCTGCTCCCGATTAACCCTTCTATCTTGAGGATGACCTTGCAAGTTATTATTCCTCCTGAGCTCAGTCATGCCATCGTTCTCCATTAAATAATTATCGTCCTGTTTATTATGATGTACCTTTACTGTTTAAAACTCCTCCCATTCTTTATCAACTGTTGTACTTGGACGTCTGGCACTGCGAGTTGGTGCAGGGGCTTTTGCCGGACTAAAATTTGACTGCCTAGGTGCTGTGGCCGCTTGTCTTGGAGCAGCTTGTCTTGGGGCTGCTTGTCTAGGGGCAGGTCTACTTTGACGTTGCTCCGCTATTGGTTGTTGGCCATTATCGCCATTATTGAAAAAGGCAACTTGATCTAATAACGATTGAGACTGCTCTTCCATTGATTTACTTGATGCGGATGCCTCTTCAACCAATGCCGCATTTTGTTGAGTCATTTCATCCATTTGGCTCACCGCCGCGCTCACTTCACCAATACCAGCAGATTGCTCTTTACCGGCACTATCAATATCGGCAATCATTTTACTGACATCTTCTATGGCCGTCACTAATTCACTAAAGGTTTGCCCTGTTTCATCAACTAACTTAGTTCCTTGACCAACCGCTTCGACACTGTCATTAATTAAGCCTTTAATTTCTTTCGCTGCACCTGCTGAGCGTTGTGCAAGGTTTCTTACCTCAGCAGCAACTACCGCAAAACCGCGACCTTGTTCACCCGCTCTTGCCGCTTCAACCGCAGCATTTAGTGCCAGTAAATTTGTTTGGAAAGCTATTTCATCAATAACACTAATGATATCCGCAATCTTTTTACTGGATTTATTTATATCACTCATGGCAGTAATGGCATTTCGAACCACAGCACCACCATTACTGGCCTTCTCCATAACCGATTTCGATAACTTACTTGCTTCAGATGAGTTTTCCGCGTTTTGCTGAACCGTACTGGTTAACTCTTCCATGGCAGAAGCCGTTTCTTCTAAGCTTGAAGCTTGTGATTCGGTGCGATGACTTAACTCATTATTGCCTGCGGCAATTTCGCGTGCTGAATCGAAAACATTGGTGGAAGCATTACGTATTTCATCAACCATTTGACTTAGATTTTCAATGGAGCCATTCATCGCATTAGCCAATGCCAGGAATTCACCACCATAATCACTTCGCATATTTTGAGTTAAATCACCCTCAGCAAGCGCTTGTGCAACTTGAATAGCATCATTAATAGGCTCAACAATAGAATCCATCAAACTATTAATATTATTACCTAATTCCTTCATGAAACCTTGGTAGTCATCGGTAGTGATACGGCTATCTAACTTACCGCCGATAGCATCGCTAATTAACTTATCGATCTGATTTTGAGCATCTTTTTCTTCTGTTAAATCGACCCATTGAACCCCTGTACCCACGTGATTCCCATCGCTATCTTGTAAAGCCATGGCAATAAGTTGAAAGGTTAAGCCCGCAACCGAAATTTCAGTGGTATAGGGTAAATTAGCAGGATTTCCTAATAAATTTTGTTGATGTGCTGGATTTTTATGGAAACTATCAAAGTTCGTACCAACCATAGTATCGACATTAAAAGAAGGTAAGACAGAACGTAGTGTTGTTTCTCTACGACGTAACATGGTTACTACTGCTGGGTTGGCATAAACAATATTACCGTGAGTATCAGCCATCATTATATTAGTAGTCATGCCTTCCATGGTCGAGGTTAAGCGCCCTACTTCAACAGCGTTTTGTCTTGCTGCTGTCACATCTTGCCATTCTAGGGCATTACCTATGTACTCGCCGCTCGCATCCATGATGGCAGTAACATTAAGCTCGAAAGATAAATGTTTAATTTGAATATCAGTTTTATAATGTAAGTTATTCGGGTCATCGAGTAATTTACGTTGATGGGCCGGATTTTTATGGAAACTGTCAATATTGGTACCGATAATCACCTCGGGATCGGCTTTAAAACCAGGCCAATTCTCGGCAAAGGTCGCTTCATGTTCTTTCAGTAACGCTAAGGTCGCAGCATTCGCGTAGGTAATAACAAAATCCCTATCGATCATGATATTAGCAGTACCCGATTGATCAATGGCGCCCTGTAACTGCACGGTTTTGTTTTCTTGCGCGCGCGCCGCCGTGACATCTTGCCATTCCAGCGCATTACCTATGTACTCACCAGCTGCATCCAAGATGGCAGTAACATTAAGCTCGAAAGATAAATGTTTAATTTGAATATCGGTTTTATACGGTAAGTTATTCGGGTCATCGAGTAATTTACGTTGATGGGCCGGATTCTTATGAAAACTATCAATATTGGTGCCAATAATAATTTCCGGGTCGGCTTTAAAGCCAGGCCAATTTTCAGCAAAGGTGGCTTCATGTTCTTTCAGTAACGCTAAGGTCGCGGCATTGGCGTAGGTAATATTAAAATCTCTATCGATCATAATATTGGCGGTACCCGATTGATCAATGGCGCCTTGTAACTGAGCGGTTTTATTTTCTTGCGCTCGCGACGCGGTGACATCTTGCCATTCCAGCGCATTGCCTATGTACTCGCCAGCTGCATCCATGATGGCGGTAACAGTGAGCTCAAAAGATAAGTGTTTAATTTGAATATCGGTTTTATACGGTAAATTATTTGGGTCGCTAAGTAATTTACGTTGATGTGACGGCACTTTATGAAAAGTGTCAATGTTAGTGCCAATAATCACCTCGGGGTCGGCGACAAAACCAGGCCAATTCTCGGCAAAGGTCGCTTCATGTTCTTTTAATAAGGCAAGTGTGGCCGCGTTAGCATAGGTAATATTAAAATCTCTATCGATCATAATATTAGCCGTACCCGATTGATCAATAGCGCCTTGTAACTGGGCGGCTTTGTTTGTTTGTGCTCGCGCTGCCGTGACATCTTGCCATTCCAGCGCATTACCTATGTAATCACCCTCATCATCTAAGATAGCACTTACATTGAGTTCAAAAGATAAGTGTTTAACTTGAATATCGGTTTTAAAAGGTAAGTTACTCGGATCGTCGAGTAGTTTACGTTGATGTGACGGCACTTTATGAAAACCATCAATATTGGCCCCGATAAGGGCCTCTTCACTCGCTTCAAAACCAGGCCAATTTTCTGCAAAGGTCTGTTCATGTTTTTTAAGTAAAGCTAAGGTGGCTTCGTTGGCATAAGTGACTTCGAAGTCTCGATTAATCATCATAAATGCAGTCGCTGATTGCTCGAGTGCTCCTTGCAGTTGCACGGATAAATCGTTGCTTTTCTCATTTTTGACGGTATTCTTTTCCATGGTAGGTCCTTTTGCTGACTGAGTTGTTGCGGCGGCATCAGCTGCGGCAATCATAGTAGTTGCTAAGGTTTGGTATACCACTGTCCAAGCCTTTTTAACGGGGGCGGTAAAGTCATCACCTAAACCGAGTGCTAAGGTTTTTAGTAATGCGGCACCCACCGTATCGTAATGTTCAGGCTCTGCGCCGTAGCGAAGATGTTTAGCGCCTAAATTTTGCACTGCAGGAATTAATTTATCTGGGTTATCGAGTAACTTAACGGCGGTATCAAGCATTGCCATTAATTTTTTGCCTTGGTCAGCCATATCATCGGGAAATAATGCTTTTAATGAAGGGTCCATTTCAAACAAAGTGGTATAAAATATGTCTGCGGCTTGTGGCGCAATAGGTAATACTTTTTGCCAACTTTTTTGCACTAAACTTATTTGCTTCGGGTTCATAAGTTATTTTCCTGTGTGGTTATTTTTAATTTATTTTTAGTTAAATTTTAATAATGGCTGATGGTGTAGTAGCTCTCTTTTACCTGGGTTTACCTTTGATTTACCTTGGCTAGAAATTTTCTAGTTAAGCACTTGATAAGGTTGGTGCAGAGGTTGTTGACACTTGGCTAACCTCTACGTTAGCGGTCACTTGCTCAGGCCTTGCTTCACTCTTATGAACAGTGCGATATAAGTCGTCTTCATTTAATAGCGAGTCACTATCGAGTAAAATAATTAGCTTTTCATCGACTGACGCTAGCCCTTTTAAGAAGCAGCTATCTATATTGCTACCAAAAGTAGGTGCTTGGCTTATAGACTTACTGGTAAACTTGTAAACTTCTGAAACAGCATCGACAACAATACCGACCACCATAGTGGTTGCTTTAGACTGTTGGCGTAAAATGATGGTGACGGTTTGCTCATTGTACTCAAGGGTTGGTTGACCAAAGCGTAAACGTAAATCAATAATAGGAATGATTACCCCCCGTAAATTAATTACCCCTTTGATATAACCTGGTTTATTAGGAAGTTCGGTAACAGAGCTCCAGACACGAATCTCTTGCACACATAGAATGTCAACGCCATACTCTTCTCCCTGCAGTATGAAAGTAAGATATTCTTGTTCTATATCAGTCATGCTATTTCCTTAAACAAAGTAGTTACGGTATTACTAACGGTGATAAGTAACTGTTATATATAACCGAGAAATTTATACGCCTGCTTACAGCCGATGCCTCGGCAAAACTAACTATGCAGACTATGCTTTTCTACTTTTTGCAAATGATTAACATTCAGTATGGTTACTACCTTTTGTTCACTATTAATTAAACCATCGATATATTGTTGGCCAACACAACCACCAAATGCGGGTGCCGGTTTAATATCAGTATTGTCAACATTAAGTACGTCAGACACCGCATCGACCACAAAACCAATGGTGCGTGTTGACTCTTCGCTTTGATAAGTAAGGACAATGACGACCGTAGTTTCTAAATAGCTCGCTTGACCAATACTAAATTTGAGGCGTAAGTCGACAATAGGCACGATAATTCCTCTCATATTGATGACACCTTTAATATAACTTGGCGCATTAGGAATTTTTGTTGGTTGCTCCCAACTTCTAATTTCTTCGACACACAAAATATCAACGGCATATTGCTCTTGTGCTAATAAAAAAGTTAGATACTGATCGCCGCTGGTAATAAAGTCGACACCTTCAATAGCGTGTTCACCTTCAGCGGGAATATCTTGGGCCATTTCTTGAATATTCATAAACAAACCTCCGCGGTTACACTGCTATTTCCGTCAGTTTTTACTCGTTGGGCTTGTTGAGCTTGCTCTAACGCCATATGAATAATACCCGGTATATCTAGAATCATAGCAACGGAGCCATCACCAAGAATTGTTGCCCCAGAAATACCAGCAACTTGTTGATAATTATCTTTTAAGCTTTTAATCACCACCTGCTGCTGAGCAAGTAAATCATCAACCATCAAGCCTATTTTTTGGCCATCGGCTTCAACGACAACAAGTAACGCTTTATCTATCTCGGTACATTCTGTGGCTAAATTGAACAGTTGATAAATAGGTAGAATGGGCACATTGTCATCACGTAATCGATACAGCACCATATCGCCAGAAACACGATTAATAAGTTTGTTATCAATTTGCAGTGATTCAACAATGGCAATAAGTGGGATGATGTATGTTTCGGTACCCACCTTAACGAGTTGTCCGTCTAAAATAGCCAATGTTAGCGGTAAGTGCACCTTAAATGAGCTGCCTTTACCTAGGGTAGATTTAACTTGAATTCTGCCGCCAAGTGATTGAATATTGCGCTTAACCACATCCATGCCAACACCACGGCCGGATATATCGGTGACTTCTGCAGCGGTTGAAAAACCCGGTTCGAATAACAAGTCATACACTTGGCTATCCGTTAATATGGCATTCGCTTCAATAAGCCCTTTCTCTACCGCTTTTGCTAACACAGTTTCTCGGTTAATGCCGGCGCCATCATCGTTAATTTCAATAACAATATTGCCACCTTGATGATAGGCATCTAACGAAATGGTCCCTTTTCTTGGTTTGCCATTAGCAACTCTAACGTCGCCTAACTCTATACCGTGGTCTGCAGCATTCCTCACTAAATGTACTAACGGATCGCCAATTTGCTCCATTACCGTTTTATCTAATTCTGTTTGCTCACCTTTAATAACGAGTTCCATTTCCTTACCGGTTTTTATCGCTAGGTCATGAACAAGGCGAGGAAAGCGATTAAAGGCAAAACTTATCGGCAGCATACGGATACGCATGACACTTTCTTGTAACTCTTTGGTATTTTGTAATAACTGCTCAAGACCACTGGTGAGGCGTTCAACTTTTTCCATTTCAAAATCGTTACCCAATTCTGACAACATAGACTGGGTGATAACTAATTCGCCTACTAGGTTAATTAAACTATCTACTTTATCTACGCCGACCCTAATGGAACCAACCTCAGCTTTACCTTTATCTTTAGTTTTAGTTTTAGTTTTAGTTTTAGAGGTTATATTGTTATCTTCGGCAGTAGAGTCAATAACCAGTTCGGCTTTAGGGGGCTGTTCAATATCTTGCGTAGACTTTTGACTGCTGTCAGGCTCTGTTTGCTGTTCATTATTTGTTAGAGTACTTGAAGGCGAGCTTGGTGACTCGGTTGATGAAGTATTTGCAGAGGTAGTTGATGGCGCTTTTATTGGCACTAATTCTAATAAACATTCATCTTCAACCCATTCAAAGATTTCTATAATCTCAGCTTCATCCGCTTCGGTGTACAGTGTTAGTTGCCAGCTTAAATAGAGTTCTTGAGCATCAATATCCTTTAGTGCCGGTAAATCTTGGGTATCGGCACTAAGTGTTAACTGACCTAGTTCGGCTAAAGCACTGAAGAGAAAAATAGGATCATTGCCCGTTTTTGCTAAACTATGCTCAGGAATGAAATTAATGGTATAGCCACAAACATTATTTGCTTCGACATCAGTTTTACTCCGGCTTTCATCTGCTGAAGTCTGCTCATCACCAAGCGTTTCGGCTAAGCGCTTAGACGTTTGCTCAACCTTATCCTGGTCATACTCTTCATCATCCCGTGCGGCTTCTATTAACAAGCGCATACAATCGACAGAGTCGAGCAATATCTCGGTATCTTTGCTAGAGACTTCTCGTCGGCCATCACGCATTTCATCAAGTAAGGTTTCTACTAGATGAGTAAACTCGGTGACGTTATCAAAGCCAAAGGTTCCTGCCCCGCCTTTAATTGAGTGCGCAGCTCTAAAAATTGAGTGAATAGTTTCATTATCCCCCCGTTGTAAATCTAATAATCCAGACTCCATTAACTCGAGTCCTTCAAAGCTCTCTTCTAAGAAACTTGGAATAAATTGTGATAAATCAATACTCATAACTGATTACCTACTCTTTCCTTGTCAAAATTCGGGACATTATCACGACAGGGTACTTATATGATAAGTACCTAAGATAAGTATGTTACTAAACGGTTAAACAGGTTTTTTATACTAACAATGTCACTTAACCACTCGTTTAATGGTGGCTAACAACTTTTCGGGGTTAAAAGGTTTAACCAACCAACCGGTTGCTCCTGCCGATTTACCGCGCATTTTCATATCGGTGGAACTTTCTGTGGTTAACATCAAAATAGGGGTAAATTTAAAATCACCTAACTTGCGTAACTCAGTGCATAAACTAATGCCATCCATATTGGGCATATTTACATCGGAAATGACCAAGTCAAAATTACTGCTTTTAGCCTTACTTAGACCATCCAGACCATCTTTAGCCTCGACGGTTTGGTAGCCGGCACTTTTTAAGGTAAAACTGACCATATCTCTTATTGAGTTTGAGTCATCAACAACTAGCACTTTAGTCATACTGGTTTCCTCATCGTTTAATGCATCGTAGTTTTGTGTTATTAGCGTTATTTCTCATCGAAAAAACCAAGATTTCAATCCTTGATATATTGCAATAAAATGGCATCTTTGATACCAAGTTGTTGAATACTTTCCTTTAAGATACTGGATTTTGATTGCCACTTAATTTCTTTACCCTGGGCAATGATGTAGGTAACAACGGCAAGGATAAACTGCACTCCGATAGTATCAATCCGTGCTAAGTCACTGTCATCAATGGATATCACATCTTGACCATCGATTATTGGTATGATTAGCGCTTGATACTCGTTCACCTGAGCAATCGTTAAGTCACTGGGGAATTTGATCATTTTTTAATATCCGTATTTTTATTATTTTGCTTTGTGCCTTAAAGCATATGACAGATTTAACGGAAAGCAAGAAAGTGTATTCAAAAAGAATAAAATGATGCAACACACTGAAATATAGACACTTTAACAAAATTAAAAAATATACAAATTAAGATTTCAGACTACATTCCAGCTAGCATAAAATATTGAAAGTGCAAGGAAAAATACTTTCCCTTACACTTTATAAGGAATTACCGACAAGTAAATTGGCCTTGTTCCTGCCAAATCAAGGGTATTAACGTGGTAAATAGAAGACCATAACCAAGCAAAACAGCGCTATAAGCCAGAAAGCTTTAACAAAAAACCTGACTTTAATCTTTCTATCATTGGGATATTTTTCAGGTAGAGCCATATTTACCTCTTTAATATTACACAGCTGATGGTTACTGTGAGGTGAGTTGGTGATATAACTGCGGCAAACACAATGGTAATTGCGCTGGCCGTAATATCTGGGTAAAACTATCATTGCCAAATAAGTAAGGTAAGTACTCTTGTGCATCGACATCTATGCTTATACAAAAAGGTTTA
>NZ_JABSOV010000072.1:0-12555 GCF_013215345.1 Colwellia sp.
GTTGATACTAAGTTTGAGTTTGGTTATGTAAAAGATACAGCAGGTAATGACAAACTAATTTATATGGATGAAGTGGGCACACCAGACTCCTCTCGTATATGGGATGGTGAGCAATACCGCGCTGGAAATGTAGTCGAAAACTCAAAAGAAGGTTTCCGTCAGTTGTTGTTAAATCACTTTCCAGATGCTGATATTTTACTTAATAAAGACCGGATGGATGAGCGTGAAGCATTAGCACGTGATAATAAGCTACCTTTGTCAGTACTCATGGATGTTTCAAAGACTTATATCAGTATTGCTGAAAAAATCACCGGTGATAAAATTGTATTATCTGATAATCCAAAAGCAGAAATTATTACTATCTTGCGTGAGCAATACCAGCTAATCGATTAGCACTCTTTAGCTTTTGATTTCTTAGCTTTTTTAGTTCGTAGTAAAATATAACCCAGCAATTTGCTGGGTTTTTGCTATTTATTTTCAGGTGAATTATCACTTGGCCAAGATAAGCCAAACTTTGCTAGCTCGGTTAACTCCGCCTGCTTATTATTAGGGTTTGTTAACTTGATCACTCTTGATTTTTTAAATTTAGTGAGTGGAAAAGCATATTGGGTTAATTGATGGTTTTGCATGTAATCATCATAGGCGCCAGAGTCATAAAGGCGCTGTAAGCCTAAGATTAATCTTTTGGCTAACTGTTTATTATTATTTTTAACAAAGAAATGCATGGTAAGTGGGTATTGAATAATTAAGTCTTGGTAAAAGATAAGATTTGGAAAGCTGTTTTGCACTACGGCCAATTCAGCTTTACCTTCAAAAATACTTAAGGGTAAATAATCACACCGATTTAACGCTACCATGTGTAACATAGCATCAAAGTAACCTACACGGGCAACAGCAAGTCCAGCATGCTCTAACACATCAGCATCAGGCCAGTGTAGCCCCTGACAAGCAATTAATTTGCGTAAGTCTTTGACGGAATGAATAGCGGAGAATTTATTTTTGTCTTGCTGGCGGATTATCATACCGCGCCAACCTAAACCACCGCGAAATAAAGGAAAAGGTATTTTATGAACTTCAGACTCACGAGTATCTGAATTCCCAGCCCAGACCACATCATAAAATGCGCCTAATGCTAGCAGTTTTAACATTCGCTCTTGCCCAGGGAAGGGTACAGTTTGTAAAACAGCGAAACCATATTCATCTGCTGTTTCGATTAAGACCAGGCGTAGTAAGCCAATAAAATAATCGTGACTGGCATCATCAGGCTTTTGTTTTCCTGCTGTTGTCACCGTTGTTACGGCAAAACAATCGACTGCAATAAGCAACAACAAAATAATCAAAGCTTTCATTGCTATTCCCTATGAGTATGGTTGTAGCAATTATAGTGTAGCCTCGGCAATTTTGTTGGTTACTTGCATGCAGCTTGGTAACTAACCTCAGCTCTGGATAAGCAAAGTTACTCAATAAGTTATTTTAACGCCTATCTTCGTTAGTTCTGCTACCAATAGCCAGCTATTGGGTACACATAACCGCCTTGATATACACTAAACTATCAATATTGAGTGATATAAATAGACTAATATTTTTTATTGGTATTGCAACCAATTGATATTAATAGTTACTTTGCAAGTATCAAACATTCATTAACCAGAGTTGAGGTTAACTAGGTGTTACTTACCACCATTTTTAATGATTGCACGGGCCATTTCATCAGCGATAATACCAGTAGGTCTATTTTGAGTATCAGCCTTAGTGTAAATATCTAATAGGGTATGATAAATTTCTTCGACTTTTAGCGTTGATTTTTTAGCATCGTAGTTATTTTCAAATGATACATTGATGATACCGCCAGCATTAATAACATAATCGGGCGCATATAATATGCCACGGTCTACTAATGCTTGGTCATGGCGAGGCTCAGCTAGTTGATTATTAGCACAACCTGCAACGATTACAGCTTTCAATCGCGATATAGTTTCATCATTGATGGTGGCACCTAATGCACAAGGCGCATAAATATCAACATCTTGATCATAAATTTCATCTAAACCGACAACCTTAGCATCAAACTCAGTAGCCGCTATATCTAAGGCCGCTTGATTGATATCGGTGATAACAAGCTTTGCCCCAGCTTTATGTAAGTGCTCACATAAAAGATAGCCGACACTGCCTAGGCCTTGAATGGCCACTTTAAGACCGGTTAAATCATCACGATTAAGTTTATGTTTGACCGAGGCTTTGATACCTAAAAAAGTTCCAAGGGCGGTAAAAGGCGCAGGGTTACCACTTTTACCTTCAGTACCGGTGACAAACGGGGTGACACTATTAGCAATAGCAATATCACTGGTGGTGATATTGACATCTTCAGCGCTTAAGTAGCGGCCATTTAGACGATTTAATGCTTCACCAAAGGCTTTAAAAAGCGCTTCAGATTTAAGTGTTTTAGCATCACCAATAATAACTGATTTACCACCGCCCATAGATAAACCCGCTAAAGCATTTTTATAGGTCATGCCTTTAGATAGGCGTAATACATCAACGAGAGCTTCTTCATCACTGGCATAATCCCACATTCTACAGCCGCCTACCGCAGCACCCAGTTTGGTACTGTGCACGGCAATAATTGCTTTTAGTCCACTTGCAGCATCACTGCAATACACTACTTGTTCGTGATCGTCAAAATCAGGTAAATCAAATAAAGCCATCGTTATCTCTCCATTTTTTCTTGCTAGAAAAGGCAATTTAAATGTGTTGTAATGTTGTGAAGGAACGATAGCACCTAGAAAATAGCCAAGCTAGTCACGGAAAAATTAAGAATTTAATATTAGGGTGCAAGCTGTAAGCGAAAAGATACAACTTGCCCAAAATTAATGACAAACTTAGCGCTGCTATAAATGACTAACCCAAGATAAATTAGAATTATTAGAGAGTTAAAATGACCAAAGCAGTACAGATGACAGAAGAGCAACAACAGCAGTGGATAAAAGAGCAATATCAAAGTGCCACTAAATATTTAGCGGAAAAAGGCATTGTTACAAATAGTGTTACAGTCGAAGATAGTCGCTATTTAGTGCCTCTGTTGGCGTTATGGAAATTAACATCACTGGATGGTAAAAAGTTTTGGGTATTATGTGGTGATTTACCTAGCGATCACAGCAGTGTTGAGGTAGCTCCGAATGCTCGTGATGCCTTGAGACACTTTTCGCTAAAATGGCAGATGCAAGCAGAAAACCTGTTACAAGCAAAAAATGCCGAGCAACATGATTTTGCTCAGTTATTAATTGGCCGTGCCGATGGTTTGTATAAACTTTATGAAGATGAATCTTTGTGGGAAGCTAAATAAGAATAAGTTAATGACTTAGGTAGTACTTAGCCTTTTCTACATGGCAAGCTGTCTTAGTTATCGTGCATGCCATACGTTGCTTTGGCATGCCAGCCACCATATAAACTGAGCCAATGGGGTAAAAGTCATGTTGAGTAAAGTAATCTACTTTATCTAACGGACTGGAAATAAAAACTTCCTTGAGCATGAGTTTACGTGCGATACCAAATAAGCCCTGCATAATAAAGCTATCAATTTTTTTACTTCTATAGCCCATAACCACGGCAATACGGCTTATTTCCCCTTGTGGAGATATACGGCCTGTAGCAATAGGCTCTTGGTTGTTATCGTCACATACTAGCATGTGATAAGCGGTACGATCACCTTGATCAAATTCAATTTTTCTAGGAATGCGTCTTTCACAGACAAATACTTTTTCACGAATATTTTTTAGTAGTGGCGCAGCTTGTTGCCATTTTACTTGGCTAATACTGTAAGACATTTATTTGACCCAATATAACTAGAAAAGGTGTAAACCTGAAGTACATTCAGACTAGTTAATAACTGCGGCTATTGTCAATACAGATGTGTCTTTTTTTGTTTTTTATTTTCGATTTTATTAATCAGGGGATAGAGCAATATTCTTTCGTACATAAGCTCGGAAAATAGATATAAAAAAAGAAGGCATAGTGCCTTCTTTTTTTAGGTTGTCATTAAATGATAAAACTGATTATTTTAGTTCATCAATAAACGAAACTGCACGGCCAATATAGCTAGCAGGAGTCATTTCACATAATTGTGCTTTAGCATGGTCTGGTAATTCAAGGGTCATAATAAACGCACGCATTGAATCACCGTTAACACGCTTACCACGGGTTAATTCTTTTAATTTTTCGTATGGCTTTTCTATGCCGTAACGACGCATAACTGTTTGAACTGGCTCTGCTAGCACTTCCCAGTTACTGTCTAATTCTGCCGCTAAGTTTGCTTCGTTAACTTGTAACTTGCTAATACCTTTTAACGTTGCGCCGTAAGCGATTATTGCATGGGCAAAACCAACACCTAAGTTACGTAAAACGGTCGAGTCAGTTAAGTCACGTTGCCAGCGAGAAATAGGTAATTTCTGTGCTAAGTGAGAGAATAGGGCGTTAGCAATACCTAAGTTACCTTCTGAGTTTTCAAAATCAATCGGGTTAACTTTATGTGGCATAGTTGATGAACCAATTTCACCAGCAATGGTTTTTTGCTTGAAATGACCCATAGCAATGTAACCCCAAATATCACGATCAAAATCGATTAATATGGTATTAAAACGTGCTATGGCATCAAATAGCTCAGCAATATAGTCATGTGGTTCAATTTGCGTGGTAAACGGATTGAATGATAAACCTAATGAAGTAACAAATTCATTCGCGTATTCGTGCCAATCAACCTCTGGGTAAGCACTAAGGTGAGCATTGTAGTTACCTACAGCGCCGTTAATTTTACCTAATAGTTCAACTTTAGCTATTTGTTCACGTTGACGTTGTAAACGTACATACACGTTAGCCATTTCTTTACCTAAGGTACTAGGTGAAGCTGGTTGTCCGTGAGTACGACACATCATAGGAATAGTTTTGTATTCAATGGCAAGCGCTTTGATAGCCGCTAAAATCTTGTCCATCTCTGGCAATAATACTTGCTCACGACAGTCATTTAACATTAAACCATGAGATAAGTTGTTGATGTCTTCAGAGGTACAAGCAAAGTGAATAAATTCAGTTACTGCGTGTAATTCAGCGTTATCGGCAATTTTATCTTTTAAGAAATACTCAACCGCTTTAACGTCATGGTTAGTTGTTGCTTCAATTTTTTTAATGCTTAAAGCATCAGCTTCGCTGAAGTCAGTAACAATTGCATCTAAAGCTGCATTTGCTTGCGCTGAAAATGCTGGAACTTCCGCAATAGCACTTGTTTCGGCAAGTTTTTGTAACCAACGTACTTCTACCGTAACACGGTATTTAATTAAGCCAAATTCACTAAAGATTGGGCGTAATGATTTTACTTTGCTGCCATAACGACCATCGACTGGTGATATAGCACTTAATGCTGAAAGTTCCATAATGTTTTCCTAGGTTATATGTAGGTTATATTAATATTCTCTGTAACTTACCGGTGAAGTGACAGAGCTAAATAGTGCTTAAGTTGTTATTAAGTTCTTATAAAATGTTTACTAAATTCTGTTGAGTAATGATTTAGCCGTATCGACTATTTTTTTGCGACTAAACAATATATGACGTCTTTTACCGCCTACTTGTCGCCATAATACCGCAGCACGTATGCCTGCTAATAATAACGCTCTTATTTTATATTGATTTATATTCTGCTTTAAAATACTTGGTTCGCCAGTCACCTGAATTTTATGACCTAATGGGCTAATGATATCGCTGTAAATACTGGCGAAACTGGCAATTAATGTCTCGCTTGTTATTGCGTAATGTTCACGTTGTCGCTCGGTTGCGTTGATACGCTCACCCAATGCATTGAGTTGTTGAGGTTGTTTAGCAAGGCGTCTTTCTAAGTTAATTAAACTAATGATATAGCGGGTAAACTCAGGATCTTTTTGTTTGCTTGAGCTTGCTGTATCACTACCTAAATGGCTGACTAACAGTTCTAGACCTTTTTTAATATTACTGAGTTTACCGCCGTAAACCGCTAAGGTATTTTCTGGCGATGTTTCTATAATACTCTGTAATAACACACTGAATTCTTCATCAGTGATATGGCCCGAACGTGATACTTGTTGTACTTGGTAAGCAACTTGGCAAATAACGGCAAAGGTAATCGTTTGGTCTTTCATTTTCTCTCTAGCTTTTGGCTTATATTGGCTTAGACGATGTTAACTGTTAATTGTTAACAACTAACGAATGAGGGTATCAATAATACCGCCACCTAAACAGACATCACCTTGATAAAATACTACTGATTGTCCAGGAGTAACTGAGCTTTGTGCTTCGTTAAAATCAATTTGGTATTCTTGTTTATCACTACTTATACTTGCGTCATTAGATAAAGGCGTTACCGTACAAGCCACATCTTCTTGGCGATAACGGGTTTTAACCGTGCATTGAATGCTGTTAGCTAATGCTTTTCTATCAACCCAATGTAATTGATTGGCAATTAAACCTTTAGAGAAAAGGCGAGGGTGGTTGTGACCTTGGCCAACAATTAAGACATTACGTAATAAATCTTTTTCAACCACGTACCAAGGCGCTTCACCGGCATCAGCTAAACCGCCGATGCGTAAGCCTTTTCGTTGACCTAAGGTGTGATACATAAGACCATCGTGATGGCCTACGGCAACACCTTCGGCTGATTCAATAATGCCTGGCTTGGCAGGTAAGTATTGACCGAGAAAGTCTTTGAACTTACGTTCACCAATAAAACAAATGCCAGTACTGTCTTTTTTATTATGAGTTACTAGACCTGCTTTTTCGGCGATAGCGCGTACTTCAGGCTTTTCAATATGACCGACAGGAAATAAGGTTTGAGATAATTGCTTTTGGTCTAGAGTGTAAAGAAAGTAACTTTGGTCTTTATTATTATCAAGACCTCGTATCATCTGCCAAGCATCATCACGAAACTCACGTTGCACATAATGTCCTGTGGCAATGTAATCAGCACCTAGGTCTTCACAGGCAAACTCTAAAAAAGCTTTGAACTTAATTTCTTTATTACACATGATATCGGGATTAGGGGTACGTCCAGCTTTATATTCCTCAAGGAAATACTCAAAAACATTGTCCCAATATTCGGTAGCAAAATTGATAGTGTGTAATTTAATACCTAGTTTGTCACAAATAGCCTGGGCATCTTCTAAGTCCTGGGCAGCAGCACAATACTCTTCAGTATCATCTTCTTCCCAGTTTTTCATAAACAAACCTTCTACTTGATAACCTTGCTCTTTTAGCAAGTAAGCAGAAACTGAAGAGTCGACACCACCGGACATACCAACAATGACTTTGGTTTGTTCTGGGGCTTTATTTTTTGAGGCAGTTAACATGTTTGTTTGACCAATAGACTTTAAAAATTAAGTGCATTAATTAATTGCACTAAGTATTTACACTGAAATTAGAAGCGCAAAATTATAACACGCACGACTAGCAGGATATAGATTAAAGATTAGATTTTAGCTGTGATAAGGAGATTTTATTACCCGCTAAGTAATCTTCAATGCACTCCAGCACCATGGAGCTGCGCAATTGCTGACCTTTTGCTTTTATTTGCTCCAGGGTAAACCAATGGGTGGCCATTATTTCACTGTCTTGAGGTTGGCCGGTCAGCCACTGTTCTAATTCGATGACAAAACAAAAACGTAAAAAATACAGCTGTAGATCGGGTCGATGAAAATAATAAATGCCACATAGGTAATCTGGCTCTAAGTTTAAGCCCGTTTCTTCGAGTACTTCTCGTTTTATTGCCGTAGTGAGACTCTCATTTTCTTCTAAGTGCCCAGCAGGCTGATTAAAAACCACTTGGTTATTATCTAATTCTTCAACAAATAAGAACTTACCTTGGTGATGAATAACAGCAGCAACGGTGGTGTTGGGCTTAAACTGCGTTGCGCCGTGATCGTTTCTATCATGCTCATTTATGACAGGTGAAGTATTGGACTTATTGCTCAACTTTATATTCTCCATTAGCAATATTATCTAAGGTCCAATTGCCGATGCGATATCTAATGAGGCGCAAGGTAGGAAAACCAATATTTGCTGTCATGCGTCTAACTTGCCTATTACGGCCTTCTGTTATGGTAATTTCCAGCCAAGTGGTTGCAATACTGGCACGTTCTCTTATTGGCGGAATACGCGGCCAAACTTTAGGCTCAAGCATTATTGCAACTTTAGCGGGTTTAGTCATACCGTCTTTTAATTCTACGCCTTGGCGTAACTTCGCTAAATCTAACTCTGTAGGAGCGCCTTCAACTTGCACCCAATAGGTTTTCTCAGTTTTTTTAACCGGATTGGCTATTTGATGTTGTAATTTACCGTCATTGGTTAACAGCAATAAGCCTTCACTGTCTCTATCAAGTCGTCCCGCCGCATAGACATCAGGTATAGTAATAAAGTCTTTTAATGTACGGCGATTATTCTCATCAGTAAATTGGCATAAAACATCGAAAGGTTTATTGAAGAGGACGATTTTTCGCTCTCCCTTTACTGGTCGTACCTTTAGAGTTGAATTGGCCTTATGTCTTGAATAGCCTTTGTTGTGCGTCATTATTGCGGTAAATTCCCTTAAAAAAATTGAATGGCTTTTTTCTTGGCTATATTAATACGCTTTGAATTACTATACTATGCGCGCGAAAAATAAATTTTTAGCTTGAGTGAATTATAATTAATTTTTATTGAATTTTTATGCGAACACTCAAGCATTTAGCTAATTAATGTAGGAATCTCAATGCGCACTGATAACTCAAAAATCATTTATACTATTACCGATGAAGCACCTGCCTTAGCAACGTATTCTTTATTGCCAATTATTCAAGCTTATACAGCTTCTTCAGGCATTAATGTTGAAACACGTGATATTTCATTAGCGGCTCGTATCTTAGCTAACTTTCCAAAATACCTAACACAAGAGCAACGCGTTGATGATGCATTGACTGAGTTAGGTGAATTAGCGAAAACGCCAGAAGCAAATATTATTAAATTGCCAAATGTTTCAGCGTCTATTCCACAATTAGAAGCGGCTATTAAAGAATTACAAGCAAAAGGTTATGATTTACCTAATTACCCTGCTGAACCACAAAATGAAGCTGAACAGTCTATTAAGTTAACTTACGCGAAAGTATTAGGCTCAGCGGTTAACCCGGTATTACGTGAAGGTAACTCTGACCGTCGTGCTCCAGCCTCTGTTAAGCAATACGTACGTAATAACCCTCATTCAATGGGTGCTTGGTCTAAGGAATCTAAATCTCATGTTGCTCATATGGCATCAGGTGATTTTTATGGTAGCGAAAAATCAGTAACTATTGATGGCGCAACCAAGGTCAATATTGAATTTGTTGCTCAAGACGGTGATGTAACGTTATTAAAATCAAAGTTACCTTTACTTGATAAAGAAATTATTGATACTGCAGTGATGAGTAAATCCGCCTTGGTAGAATTCTTTGAAACTGAAATCAATAAAGCCAAAGAAGAAGATGTCTTATTATCATTGCACTTAAAAGCAACCATGATGAAAGTTTCAGATCCAATCATGTTTGGTCACGCAGTGAAAGTGTTCTATAAAGATGTATTTGCTAAGCATGCTGCTACTTTTGAACAATTAGGTGTAGACGCGGATAACGGTATTGGTGATGTATACGCTAAAATCGCCCGTTTACCTGCGGAGCAAAAAGCAGAAATTGAAGCAGACTTACAAGCGGTTTATGCTACTCGCCCTGAAATGGCTATGGTTGATTCAGATAAAGGCATTACCAACTTACATGTGCCAAGTGATGTCATCATTGATGCGTCAATGCCAGCAGCACTTCGTGCTTCAGGTATGATGTGGGGACCAGATGGTAAGCAAAAAGATACTAAATTTATGATCCCTGATCGTAATTATGCGGGTGTATTCTCAGCGGTAGTAGATTTTTGTCGTGAAAACGGTGCTTTCGATCCAACGACAATGGGTACAGTACCTAATGTTGGTTTAATGGCACAAAAAGCCGAGGAATATGGCTCACACGATAAAACTTTCACCATGTCAGGTGCTGGTGTTGTTCGTGTTGTTAATGATAATGGCGAAACACTGCTTGAACAAGATGTTGCCGAAGGTGATATTTTTAGAATGTGTCAGGTTAAAGATGCACCTATTCAAGATTGGGTAAAATTAGCGGTAACTCGTGCGAAAGCAACTGGAACTCCTACGGTATTTTGGTTAGATGAAAATCGTGGCCATGATGCGCAAATGATCATAAAAGTTAATACTTACTTAGCTGATCACGATACTAGCGGTTTAGATATTCAAATCCTTGAACCGGTAAAAGCTTGTGAGTATACCCTTGCCCGTGTTGCTAAAGGTGAAGATGCTATTTCAGTTACCGGTAATGTTTTACGTGATTACTTAACTGACTTATTTCCAATTTTAGAGCTTGGTACTAGTGCTAAAATGCTTTCAATTGTACCACTAATGAATGGTGGTGGTTTATTTGAAACGGGCGCTGGTGGCTCTGCACCTAAGCATGTTCAACAGTTTGAAAAAGAAAACCATTTACGTTGGGATTCTTTAGGTGAGTTTTTAGCACTTGCTGCCTCACTAGAACATGTTGCGGTATCTACAGGTAATGCTAAAGCTCAAATATTAGCTGATACCTTAGATGCAGCTACAGGCAAGTTCTTAGATACTAATAAATCTCCGTCACGTAAAGTGGGTGAATTAGATAACCGTGGTAGTCACTTTTATCTTGCAATGTACTGGGCTCAAGCACTAGCAGAGCAAACAAAAGATAGTGAGCTTAAAGAAAACTTTACTGGTGTAGCGCAAGCACTAACTAAGCAAGAAGAAAAAATCATTGCTGAATTAAATGCTGCTCAAGGGCCTGCTATTGACCTTAATGGTTATTACTTTGCTGAGACTCAGCTTGTAGAAAAAGCAATGCGTCCTAGCGAAACATTAAATACTATTTTATCAGCGTTACTTTAAGCTAACTAATTGCTTTAAATGAAAAACAGCTAGTAAAAGTGCTATTCAATAGCGCTGTATTAATCAAAAGCTAAGTAGAGATACTTAGCTTTTTTTTTGCTTTGTGGGATGAGTCAATTCTTATTAGACTTTAGTCTAAGTGTTATTTATTCATTTTAGTGATATTCAATATCACTAAATAGTGATTAGTGCCTTGTGCTTTTTTGAATTAGTTTAGTAGAGCAACTTTTCTATACTTGTTTAATGTGGAGCTCGTCCTATGACTAATCAAATCATCATTCCCACTACTGGCGATAAAATTACTTTTATTGACGGTAAATTATCAGTACCCAATAATCCGATAATCCCTTTCATCGAAGGTGATGGTATAGGTGTAGATGTTACACCTCCTATGCTTAAAGTTGTTAATGCTGCTGTTGCTAAGGCGTATGCTGGCGATAGAAAAATTGTCTGGCTGGAAGTATATGCAGGTGAAAAAGCGACTAAAATGTATGATAGTGAAACTTGGCTACCGGAAGAGACATTAAATATTCTTCAAGAATATAAAGTCTCTATCAAAGGGCCACTGACAACACCCGTAGGTGGCGGTATGAGCTCCTTGAATGTTGCTATAAGACAAATGCTTGACCTTTATGTATGTCAACGTCCAGTGCAATGGTTTACTGGTGTACCAAGCCCAGTAAAAAGACCTGCTGAAGTCGATATGGTTATCTTTAGAGAAAACACTGAAGATATTTATGCTGGCATTGAGTATCAAGCAGGTAGTGATAAAGCTAAAGCCATGATTAAGTTTCTAACTGAAGAAATGGGCGCAAGTAATATCCGCTTTACCGACAATTGTGGTATCGGTATAAAACCGGTATCAAAAGAAGGAAGTCAACGCTTGGTTAGACAAGCGATTCAATACGCAATTGATAATGATAAAGACTCGGTAACTCTGGTTCACAAAGGTAATATTATGAAGTTTACCGAGGGGGCTTTTAAAGAGTGGGGGTATGAACTGGCTCGAGATGAATTTGGTGCTAGTTTGATTGATGGTGGGCCTTGGTGCACGCTCAAAAACCCTAATACCGGTAAAGAAATCATTATTAAAGATGTTATTGCCGATGCTATGTTACAACAAATCTTATTACGTCCGGCTGAGTATAGTGTTATTGCCACCTTAAACTTAAATGGCGACTATTTATCTGATGCGCTTGCAGCACAAGTTGGCGGTATTGGAATAGCGCCAGGAGCAAATTTAGGTGATGAAGTTGCTGTGTTTGAAGCCACTCATGGCACAGCACCAAAATATGCCGGTAAAAACAAGGTAAACCCAGGTTCTGTGATTCTTTCTGCAGAAATGATGTTAAGACATATGGGTTGGCTTGAAGCCGCTGATTTGCTTCTTAAAGGGATGTCTGGAGCAATCAAAGCGAAAACAGTAACATATGATTTTGAGAGACTTATGGATGATGCTACCTTAGTTTCTTGTTCAGCGTTTGGTGATTGTATTATTGAACATATGTAGCCGAGGGATTTAGAAGAATAAAAAACACAGCCCAAGCTGTGTTTTTTTTATA
>NZ_JABSOV010000072.1:12565-16277 GCF_013215345.1 Colwellia sp.
TTTTTATATTACTTTAGCGCAAAGTCTTTTTTATTCTATTTCGCCTTCAGCTAACTTAATACTTGCTGCGTGGTGACCTTTAGGGCCTTCATTTAGTTCATAATTGACATCTTGTCCGGCTTTTAATGTTCGATATCCATCCATTTCGATTGTTGAATAGTGCGCGAAAATATCTTCCCCGCCACTATCTGGGCGAATAAAGCCAAAACCTTTTGCATTATTAAACCATTTAACTGTACCGTGTGCCATACTTCAACTTCCTTCTATATCCTTTAGTATTCAATTATGTTTAACTTACTTTCCATTGTTAACTCTGTCTAAGAGTAAACAAATCCGAATAAGTAAGTGCATAGACAACAAACTAAGCGACTAAATATTAGTCACCTATAGAATCGTAGATAATTTATAGAATTAGTCAAGGTAAAAACATGTTTTTTTTAACGTTTTTTTAACTTTATTGCATGAAAAGATACAGCAAAAGTAAAAAGTAGAGACTAAGATAAATATATGAGCAACTGGAAAGAGTTATTTGACACCCAAACCATAGTTGAAGAGGCAGTTAGAGAGCAACTAGAAGAGCCGGCTAAATACCATGTTTTTTTACTTAATGATGACTATACCCCGATGGACTTTGTTGTAGACGTATTATGTAATTTTTTTAACAAAAGTGAAGAAGAAGCAACGGATATTATGTTAAATATTCACTATAAGGGAAAAGGTCTTTGTGGCATATATACTGCAGAGATAGCAGAGACAAAAGTTGAACATGTTGTCCAGTACGCTTTTGAAAATCAGCATCCATTAAAGTGTGTGATGACAAAAGCCTAAAGAAAAAGTTGGAGTAGTTATGCTAAACAAAGACTTAGAAATATCACTTAATTTAGCTTTTCGCCAAGCTAAAGAATCTCGCCACGAATTTATGACGGTAGAACATTTACTGTTGGCATTATTAGATAACCCATCAGCGATTGAAGCGCTTGGAGCGTGTGGAGCTGACCTAGCTAAACTTCGCAAAAGCCTCTTAGATTTTATCGGCGAAACAACGCCAATGATTCCTATAGGGGAAGAAGAACGTGAAACTCAGCCAACGTTAGGGTTTCAACGCGTTTTACAAAGGGCTGTTTTTCATGTGCAATCTTCGGGAAAAAATGAAGTCAGTGGCTCGAATGTATTAGTCGCTATTTTCAGCGAACAAGAATCGCAAGCCGCATATATTTTGAAAAAATCAGATATTAGTCGTTTAGACATTGTTAATTATATCTCTCACGGCATTGCAAAGGTTGATGACAATGCACCGCAGACACTTGATGGCGAACCACAGAGTGAAGATGAGCCGCGTACCATTGAAAATTTTTCTGTCAACCTTAATGAAGAAGCTATCAAAGGTAATATTGACCCTTTAATTGGTCGTGATGAGGAGCTTGAACGTACATTACAGGTATTGAGTAGACGGAGAAAAAACAATCCGCTTTTTGTTGGTGAAGCAGGCGTTGGTAAAACTGCCATTGCTGAAGGTTTAGCCAATATGATTGTGAATAAACAGGTGCCTGAATTTTTAGCAGATGCGACGATTTACTCCCTTGATATGGGGGCTTTATTAGCCGGTACTAAGTATAGAGGCGACTTTGAGAAACGTTTTAAATCTTTATTGAAAGAGCTTGAAGAAGATAAAAATGCGGTGCTGTTTATTGATGAAATCCATACTATTATAGGTGCGGGAGCTGCCTCGGGTGGTATGATGGATGCCTCTAACCTGCTAAAACCACTGCTTTCGGCTGGTAAGGTACGCTGTTTAGGCTCTACTACGTATCAAGAATATCAAAGTATTTTTGAAAAAGATCGTGCATTAGCTCGTCGTTTCCAAAAAATTGATATTCCCGAGCCTAGCGTTGCCGATACCACTAAAATACTGCACGGTCTGAAAGAGAAGTATGAAAGCCATCATGGTATTCGTTATACCAGTAAAGCTCTACATGCAGCTGCTCAGCTATCGGCTAAATATATTAACGAAAGGTTTCTGCCAGATAAGGCCATTGATGTCATTGATGAAGCGGGTGCCAGGCAACAGCTTATTCCGGCTAATAAGCGAAAAAAAGTCATTAATAATGCCGATATAGAAAGTATTGTCGCTAAAATGGCTAGAATCCCTGAGAAATCAGTATCACTCAGTGAAAAGGATCATCTTAAAAACCTTGATCGTAACTTGAAGCTTGTTGTTTTTGGACAAGACCAAGCTATTAGTGAGCTTTCATCCGTTATTCGTTTATCTCGAGCAGGACTAGGTAGTGAAGAAAAGCCGGTTGGATCTTTCCTCTTTGCCGGACCTACAGGAGTTGGTAAGACGGAAGTAACCCAACAATTAGCTAAAATCTTGGGAGTAGAGCTGCTCCGTTTCGATATGTCGGAATATATGGAGAAGCACGCCGTTAGCCGACTTATCGGCGCACCTCCGGGATACGTAGGCTATGAACAGGGTGGTTTACTTACAGATGCTGTTTTAAAACACCCTCATGCTGTGGTATTACTGGATGAGATTGAAAAAGCACATGAGGATGTATACAACATTCTACTGCAAGTGATGGACCATGGTACTTTAACGGACAATAATGGTCGAAAAGCTGACTTTAGAAATATTATCTTAGTGTTAACAACCAATGCTGGCGTACAAGAAACAGTGCGTCAATCTATTGGCTTTAAACAACAAGACCACAGTCTTGATGCATTAAGTGAAATTAATAAGATATTTTCACCTGAGTTTAGAAATCGCTTAGATAACATTGTTTGGTTTAATCATTTAGATCACATTGTAATTCAACAAGTAGTTGATAAGTTCATTGTTGAATTACAAGCCCAACTCGATGATAAAGGTGTTTCACTTGAGTTAAGTAAGCAAGCTAGATTATGGTTAGCTGAACATGGCTACGACAAGACTATGGGCGCTAGGCCTATGGCTCGCTTGATTCAAGAGCATTTAAAGAAAACATTGGCTAATGAGTTACTCTTTGGGGAGTTAACACAGGGAGGCGTGGCTAAAGTTGATGTTAAAAAGGATAAAATAGTGATTAGCTACGAAAATAAACAGGAATTGATTACTGCGAAATAATAATTCACTTTAATTAATAAGTTAATTTAGACGTTAATCTAAAAGCCCTACAAATAAACTTAGTAGGGCTTTTTTATGCATGCCATATAATAAAGGGACAAGCGCTTAGTGTTTATGTTCATCAAATAAATTTACTACTAAGGTAATAAGGTTAGTTAAGGTAAGAAGCATTGAAGAAGTGTATTTTGTTGGAAGAGAGTTGTTAAGGGAAAAATAGGGTAAGGGCAGGTTTTATATCTTAATGTCGAGTAACCCTATTGATATGAAATAGCTCGAGTGACATATACCTGAGAGTAATAGGGTACAAACTATGGTGCTTACAAACGATCTACAGGGCATGTATCTGTTTTATCAGTCTGATAGGCTTTCTTCAGGCGAAAAAAAAACTACATAAAGTAGGTTTTTTTCGTTCTTATGTGGCTCCCCAAACTGGGCTCGAACCAGTGACACATGCTATTTATTATAGAGAGTACAGTCCATCGCTCTACCAAGTAAGCTAGAGCGATGTATTTTCATCAGACATAAAAAAGCCGCGAATAATCGCGGCTTCTTTAATGTGGCTCCCCAAACTGGGCTCGAACCAGTGACACATGGATTAACAGTCCATCG
>NZ_JABSOV010000072.1:16456-21014 GCF_013215345.1 Colwellia sp.
GACACATGGATTAACAGTCCATCGCTCTACCAACTGAGCTATTGGGGAATAAACTTTTAACTTCTGTTTATCATTGAAGTGTAAACTTTTTCTAAGTTAAACTTAGAAATCCAGTTACCGATATTTGGTTATTATCGCTAACTCTATAATGTGGCTCCCCAAACTGGGCTCGAACCAGTGACACATGGATTAACAGTCCATCGCTCTACCAACTGAGCTATTGGGGAATCTCGTTAACCTCAGAATTTAGTTACCCACAATTCCTGTGGATAACTATGTGGATTAAAGTGTAAGTTAGCGTAACAATAACTGTTTGTTTGGCTTAGCTTGATGTCAATCTATTTTGCTGTAATTAATTAGCGCAACCTTTTCAACAACTTAATTCGATTTAACCTTTTATTGATAATTTAGGCTGAATTTTGAACAAAGAGCCCACCTAGCATTTTATCTGTGTGTTGTTGTATTTTCTTATTCACCTAAGAACGTTGCTTAGCGTACTGTTAAGTTTTGCTTATAGGACTTATTAATAGTCATCATATTTAATAAGTAACTTTTATCGGCGGCTACTTACTGATAAACCAAAGTTAAACGAATAAATCTACGCTAGGTAAAAGTACGTTAATCTTTTACAATACATCGCTGCATATAATTTACCTTGTCTTACCATTAGAATCACGATAGTAATTAAATGACCAAAACAGAAATTTCCCCAAAAAATAACAAGCAAGTTAACCTACTTGAAGACCCGGTAGCTATTACACTAAAACGTATGACCATTCCAATGATTTATGGCATGGTGTTATTGATGACCTTCAATTTAGTTGATACATTTTTTGTCAGTCTTCTCGGCACGCAACCCCTGGCTGCAATCAGTTTTACTTTTCCTGTTACCTTCACCGTACTGAGTTTAACTATTGGCTTGGGAATAGGTACCTCTGCCGTTATCGCTAAATTTTTAGGTAAAAAAGATACCCGGTCAGCAAAAAATGCTGCTACAGCAGCAATGTATTTAGCCGCAATTATCGTTGCATGTTTATCTTTTGTCGGCTATTTAATTACCGACCCTTTATTTACGCTACTTGGCGCCCAGCCATCTTTATTACCTCTAATCCATCAATATATGGATATTTGGTATATAGGTAGTGTTTGTTTAATTGGACCTATGATAGGTAATGCTGTTTTACGTGCCTCTGGAGACACTAAAACACCAAGTATTATTATGGGGAGTGCTGGGCTTATTAACGCAATACTTGATCCAATTTTTATTTTTGGTTTTGGTCCTGTACCAGCTATGGGAATACAAGGCGCGGCAATTGCTACCCTGATCTCTTGGCTATTTGGCTTAGGCTTTGTCTTGTACATATTAACTAAAAAGCATGATCTTATTCATACCAGTATGCTGCCTTTAAAAGAGTTACTCTCTTCTTGTCGAGATATATTGAAAATTGGTTTACCTGCAGCAGGTGCTAATATGCTAACGCCTATTGCTGCGGCCATAATGACAGCAATTGTAGCCACCTATGGTGAATCCGCTGTCGCAGCTTTTGGCGTGGGGTCACGACTTGAGTCAATAGCTTGTTTGATAGTGCTTGCTCTTTCTATGACATTACCGCCTTTTATTAGCCAAAACTTCGGTGCAGGACAATTGCATAGGGTAGAAGAAGCATACAAGGTCGCGATAAAATTTATCCTAGTCTGGCAAATTCTCATTTATATTTTATTGGCTTTTGGCGCGCATTGGATCGCCAGTATTTTTGCCAAAGAGGCTGAAGTCGCGGACTTAATTAAACTCTTCATTTGGATACTGCCATTGGGATATGGCTTGCAAGGGATTATCATCTTAACTAATTCATCTTTCAATGCACTGCATAAACCTATGATTGCTTTAGGATTGAGTGTGGTACGACTATTTGTTTGTTATTTACCATTAGCTTATTTAGGTAGCTTAATTTATGGCTTAGCAGGCCTTTTTGCTGGCGCTTTATTAGGTAATATATTAATGGCTATGATTTCGTATCGACTATTTACTAAACAATTCACTCAAGTTGAGCCTGACTCTAAGGAGCAAGTGGTATGAGAAATCTAACCCTTTGCTCAAATTATACCCCCAGTGGTGATCAACCAAGAGCAATAAAACAACTTTTAGAAGGTATTGAATCGGGCTTAGCCCATCAAACCCTGTTAGGGGTTACCGGCTCAGGTAAAACCTTTACCATTGCTAATGTGATGGAAAAACTTAATCGGCCCACCATGATTTTAGCACCGAATAAAACCTTGGCTGCACAACTCTATGGTGAGATGAAAGAGTTTTTCCCTAATAATGCTGTTGAGTATTTTGTTTCTTATTATGACTATTACCAACCTGAAGCGTATGTACCAACTACGGATACTTTTATTGAAAAAGACGCCTCGGTAAATGAACATATTGAGCAAATGCGTTTATCGGCAACTAAGGCTTTATTAGAGCGTCGTGACGTGATTATTATTGCTTCTGTGTCTGCAATATATGGCTTGGGTGATCCTGACTCTTATTTAAAGATGATGTTACATATTAGCCAAGGTGACATTATTAATCAGCGTGACATTTTACGCCGTCTTGCCGAGCTGCAATATAAGCGTAATGATGTCGCTTTTGCGCGGGCAACTTATAGAGTGCGCGGTGATGTGATTGATATTTTTCCTGCTGAGTCAGACCGTTTAGCATTACGCATTGAGTTATTTGATGAAGAAATAGAGCGCATCAGTCAATTTGATCCACTAACGGGTCAAGTTGAAAGAACTCTGGCTCGTGTTACTGTCTACCCTAAAACCCACTATGCGACACCTAGAGAAAAAATTGTCGCGGCCGTTGAGAAAATTAAAGTTGAGCTTAAACACAGATCACAGCAGCTCAAAGACAATAATAAGTTAGTCGAAGAGCAACGTCTTACTCAACGAACCCAATTTGATATCGAAATGATGACAGAGCTTGGCTATTGCTCAGGTATAGAGAACTATTCTCGCTATTTATCTGGTAGAGAGCAAGGTGATGCACCACCAACATTATTCGACTACTTACCTGATGATGGTTTACTTATCATTGATGAATCACATGTTACCGTGCCGCAAATTGGCGCCATGTATAAAGGTGATAGATCCCGTAAAGAAAATTTAGTGGAATATGGCTTTCGTCTGCCATCGGCCTTAGATAACCGTCCAATGAAGTTTGATGAATTTGAAGCTCTTTCTCCACAAACCATTTATGTTTCTGCCACGCCAAGTAACTATGAATTAGAAAAGTCTGCTGGTGATATTGCCGAGCAAGTGGTTAGACCGACAGGTTTACTTGATCCACAAATTGAAGTTAGACCTGTTGAGACACAAGTAGATGACTTGTTATCAGAGATACATAAACGTTTACCATTAAATGAAAGAGTATTAGCAACAACGTTAACTAAACGTATGGCCGAAGATTTAACTGATTATCTGGATGAGCACGGCATTAAAACTCGTTATTTACACTCAGATGTTGATACCGTTGAACGGGTTGAGATTATACGAGATTTTAGGTTGGGTAAGTTTGATGTCTTAGTTGGCATCAACTTACTTCGTGAAGGCTTAGATATGCCGGAAGTCTCTTTAGTAGCGATTTTAGATGCTGATAAAGAAGGATTTTTACGCTCTGAACGTTCTTTGATTCAAACTATTGGCCGCGCAGCACGTAATATCAATGGTCGAGCAATTTTATATGCGGGCAGAGTTACCGGTTCAATGCAACGTGCTATAGATGAAACCGATCGCCGCCGAGATAAACAGCATCAATATAATTTAGATAACAACATCACCCCGAAAGGCGTTACTAGTACTATCACCGATGTTATGGATGTTGGCAGTTATAGTGATGCCAAATCACTCGATAAGGTAGCAGAAGCTAATGCAAATTATCATATTAGCCAGCAAGCAGAAGAGCCCCTACTAAGTACAGCGCAAATAGATACTAAAATAGAGGGGCTTGAAAAAACAATGCAAAATCATGCACAAAATTTAGAGTTTGAACAAGCTGCCGCGGTACGTGACAAAATTGCTAAACTGCGAATACAGCAATTATCAAGTTAATGGTTTTTAATTACCATATTCCACAATGCAGCTAAAGTAGCCATATCAGCTACTTTAGTTCAAATATTGAATAATGGCCAAGGATAGTAGCAACAGCATCACTATTGCAGTGGGGAAGGTGACTAATATCTTCTATTATTTTATCTTGAATATCGATAGGAAATAATAATAACCGCTCCATATAAAGATGGGCTTGAGTTTCATTATTTGCATCAATCATTTGCTTTAAACGCCGTGCTTGGTACTTCCAAATAGAACTCATAAGGCAACCTCAATTTTTCATTGAATACCCTATAAGTCTAGGGCTAAAGCATCCTAGCGGTTATAAATTTTTTGTCTTAAAAGCAAACCATTGGAAGATAATAATCTATAGACGGATAAGTTATTAAAAACCATTATGTTAATTATTGATGGAGAATGAAGGATTGACAATTTGATTGCTTATTTCCCACAATGAGGGCAC
>NZ_JABSOV010000073.1 GCF_013215345.1 Colwellia sp.
GTATTGACCTTTAGCATTTGCAGGTTTTGCTTTCTTAAGCGCTTCAAGCAATGCTTCTAAGTTTTCTTGCAAATGTGCAGGTTCGAAATCAGCCTTACCAATAGTGGTATGGATGATGCCGTTCTTGTCGTTGCGGTAACGGATCTGACCAGACTTAGCGTTTTTAACCGCGCCAGCTACGTCAGGAGTTACTGTGCCAACTTTAGGGTTAGGCATTAAACCACGAGGGCCTAAGATTTGACCTAGTTGACCAACAACACGCATTGCGTCAGGAGAAGCAATAACAACGTCGAAGTTCATTTCGCCAGCTTTTACTAGCGCAGCTAAATCTTCCATACCAACGATGTCAGCACCAGCTTCTTTAGCTTTCTCTGCGTTTGCACCTTGTGTAAATACAGCAACACGTACATCACGGCCAGTACCATTTGGTAATACTGTAGCGCCACGAACGTTTTGATCTGATTTACGAGCATCGATACCAAGATTTACTGCAACATCTACGCTTTCACGGAAGTTAGCAGTAGCAAATTCTTTTAATAAAGAAACAGCTTCTTTGATATCATATTCTTTTAATACGTCTACTTTTTCACGGATAAGACGAGTACGTTTTGATAATTTAGCCATTGATTAGTCCTCTACCACTAAACCCATTGAACGAGCAGAACCCGCAATGGTACGCACTGCAGCTTCCATAGAACCAGCAGTCAAATCAGGTTCTTTCATCTTAACAATTTCTTCAAGTTGAGCTGTAGTTACAGAACCAACTTTTTCAGTGTTAGGACGACCAGAGCCGCTTTTTACGCCAGCTGCTTTTTTCAATAAGTAAGAAGCAGGTGGAGTTTTAGTTTCGAAAGTAAACGAACGGTCATTATATACAGTAATTACTACTGGAACCGGAGCGCCTTTTTCTAAAGAATCTGTTTTCGCGTTGAACGCTTTACAGAATTCCATGATGTTAACACCATGTTGACCTAATGCAGGACCAACTGGTGGTGACGGGTTAGCTGCACCAGCAGCTACTTGTAGCTTGATTAGAGCTTGGACTTTTTTAGCCATTTTAAAATACCTTTAGTTTGGGTAATTAACGCGATGTATATAACACCAAATTAGCATTCACTAATTCAGTACTGTATTTTCGCTTCCCTGTTTTACAAAATTCGCTTTAAAAACAGTTACTTTCATAACGTTATCAAGCGCATTTAGTGCGCGCTAAAAATAAGCGGCAGCGGATTATATATTAACCAGTAGTGCCATTTCAAGTGCTATTATTACAAGACGAGTCTAAGTCACTATTTAATTGCTTAATGATACCTTTATCTCGCCAAATAATTATCGTTTTTCAGCGACTTGCTTACTAGTAGTAATGATTGCTTCAATTCTACGATTTTGCTTATGCGCTGCTGCTGTATTGGCTGGGTTCATCAACATTGTTTCACCGTGCCCAATAAAGTTTAAGCGACTTGCATCAATAGAAAAATCATTAATTAACACAGCAACAATCGCTTGCGCACGTTTTTCTGATAAAGCTTGATTATATTTTTCACTACCTTGTGCTGAAGTATGACCTTCAATAGTTAAATTCACATGAGGATAGGTATTCATGAACTCTGCAGCTTTTGCTACTTCATTTTTATACTCAGTGCGTACTTCGCTTTTGTCATTATCAAAGTTTACTAATAAGCGCATTGATTCTTGTTGCGCAGTAAATATAGTACAACCTTTAGCGTTTACTTTATCCATTGCAGGTGTATTTACACACTTATCTTGGCTATCAACTATGCCATCATTATCACTATCTTTTGTCGCAACAACAGCCATAGTGGGCTGTATAGCCGTAACTTTAGTCGATTCTGTGCGCTTTATCTTTTGAGGCTGACTACCAAAATAATAGATAAAACCGATTTTGCTAGAAAAGTCGGTAAAATTATTATCGAATTGATAGTGCCCCTTCCCCTCAAAATATAGTGCCATGTTTTGCGATAAATAATGACGGTAACCGGCACCTAAAGCAGCAGACAAATTTGACTTCTCTACATCTAGAAAGTCTGCACCACCAACAACATAAAAACTTTCCTTAAAGGGAAAGTATAATAAATCTAAGGCAATACTTTTACCCGAAGATAAATCATAATTATTATTTTCAGCAACTGGATTAAAATGCGTATACGATATTCTGGTCTCGAATAACTCAGATAAGCGGTAACCTGCTTCAGCACCTAAGCCCGAGGCATGATCAATTGACGAATCAGCATTACTATTATAAAAACGATCTTCATCGGTTTTTAAATACATAGCATGACCACCTAGGTATACATTACCAACAAGTGATTCGGCTGTTGGTTGCTCCGAGGCAGCCAACGAAAATGAAAAAACGGATAAACCAATGAATTGACATAATTTTAATAGTTTAAATGGGCGCATTGAATAGGTTCCTTATATAAATCGCCTGAAGAAGTATTTCTTGCGCGTATTCTAATCTTTTTGAGTAAATACTCCATAGTTTTGTAAAAAAAATGTTACTTTTAAGTGCTTACTATTAAATATAACTACTCATAGCGTAATACTTCACATTTAGTCACAGATTTCATTGGGCATTAGTGTACAGTCTCCCTGTTTTATTCAATTGTATATAACCTTATCTCCCATAATTATTCTCTATTCGTCGGTAATCACTATGTCATCTATTAATAGGCAAAATATTAGCCTAAAAAAATTCGTTGAGAGTAAGCAGTTTCAGAACTTTATTATTTTTCTTATTCTATTTAATGCCTTTACTCTTGGCCTGGAAACTAGTCAATTTGGTAAAGATAATGCCGATATCCTGCTGGTCATAGACACAAGCATCCTAGTAATGTTCTCCATCGAGCTAGTGTTAAAGTTCATTGTTTATAGAAGTAGCTTTTTTCGTTCAGGATGGAATTGGTTCGATTTTATTATTGTCGCTATTTCTTGGGCACCAACCAGTGGCGCGCTTTCAGTCTTACGTGCATTTAGAATACTAAGAGTGCTACGCTTACTCTCGGTAGTACCACAAATGCGTCGCGTAATTGGCGCACTAGGCCACTCAATACCGGGTATGGCCTCGGTGGTAGGCGTATTAAGCATTATCTTTTATGTTTCTGCCGTACTGACCACTAAAATATTTGGTAGCCATAGTGATGCTAATATGCAGGAATGGTTTGGCAGCATTGGCGCTTCCGCATATACCTTATTTCAGGTGATGACATTAGAAAGTTGGTCTATGGGCATAGTTCGCCCTACTATGGAGCTATTCCCGCTTTCTTGGGTATTCTTCGTACCTTTTATTATTATTACCAGCTTTGCTGTGCTTAACTTATTTATCGGTATTATCGTTGATGCCATGCAAGTTATGCATGAAGAGGAAGGCAAACCCAAGCAAACTATTGCCACTAAAGAAGATATGTTAGTACTCGAAGCAAAAATAGATAAGCTCAATCAATTATTAGAAAGCAGACGTATTGATAATTATTAAATAATTAATGACTGTGGAGAGTAATACCTAGCTCACTAAAAAGTAAGGATATAAGTCCCTGCTAAGAGAATTAAGGTATTACTAATTCACCATGATTAGGCTATGGTTAATGTTATAAAAAATATAACCTTACGGAAATTACATGATGTTTACTCCAGCCTTCTCACATTTTGGCAAGCTAATACTAGTTGCCATGTTAGTGCTAGTTTCTGCGTGTAGTAGCAAACCTCAGCCAAGCAACCCACCCAATCTAGCTAAAGCAAACATTTACATTAACCAAGTAGCTTTCGACGTGCAAGCACCCAAGCAAGCCGTAATCGCCTTACCTATAGGAGAAACGGCGAGTCGTTTTATTGTTTACCAAGACTCAAACATTATTTATCAAGGCAAGCTAACCTCCAGCCCAAGCTTCACTGAATGGGGACAAGGTACTCACTATTACCTTGCTGATTTCTCTTCAATCAAGCGCCGCGGTGAATTTCATATCGTAGTCAATACCCCAAAGCAACAACTTGCTTCATCAACCTTTACCATTAAGCCTAATGCTTACTTCGCCCTAACAGCAAAGTCACTGGTTAATTATTTTAAAGCGAGTCGTCACACTAACCCGAAAGATAAATCCATCCGTATTATCGAGACAGAACATTACCTCGATGTTTCAGGGGGCTGGGTGGATTCTGGTAGCAATTCGAACAAGTCATTGGCGCAGTTAACTGCATCAAACTTCCTCGTTAGTCAACAAAGTGCCTTGGCTACCTGGGCGATGGCGAAATCATATAGTAAGTTAAGTAGACTCTACGACCGTAAGGCTTTAACCCTAACGTTAGCCGAAGAGGTAATTTGGGGTGCTGATTATTTACATAGAGTATTGGCCAGTAATGGTTACTTCTACACTAAAATCCTTGATGGTAGCGATGCCGATGAAGACCGCTTAGTAAGTAACTACAACGCACTTAATGATGAATACACTGCCAATTTTCAAGCCGCTTTTCGTGAAGGTGGTGGCATGGCAATTGCTGCATTAGTTAGAGCTCATGAAATAAGTAATAAAACCGGCGTACAGGGTGAGTTTTCAGCTAAACAATATTTAACCGATGCCGAACGCGCTTTTGCCCATTTACAAAAATACAACCAGCGCTATGTTGATAACGGCAAAGAAAACATTATTGATGATTACACTGCACTTATTGCTGCAACCGAACTTTATCGCATCACTAAAAAAACTAAATACTTAAAAGCTGCTCGCCATAGAGCTCATAAGTTAAATAACAGAATGACATCCCAAGGTTGGTTTGTCAGTGATGATGACGAAAGACCTTTTTATCATGGCGTTGATGCGGGCTTACCTATCATTGCCTTGGTTGATTACTTGACTATAGAGCGCAACCGTCAGCTTAAAAATAAAACTAAACGTACCATTAAATTATCCCTCGATTATCAACTGGCATTAAATACTCAAGTCGCTAACCCTTTTAATTTAGCGCGACAAACGTTTAGAACCTCTAAAGATGGCCTGTACTCTAAGCAACAGGAAGGCTTTTTTATGCCTCATGACAACGAATCAAATGATTGGTGGCAAGGTGAAAATGCTCGCATGGCGTCATTAACAGCGGCAGCGATTTGGGGCGGTAAAATAACTCACAGCGATCCCCATGGCGCTTTTGGTATCAATAATGAGCTAGCCAACTTTGCCCAAAGCCAAATAGATTGGCTTATGGGTAAAAACCCTTACCAAGTGTGTATGCTCTATGGCTTTGGTGTTAATAATCCACCACATGCCAAAAGTGCTGGCACTATGCTTAATGGTGGTATTTCAAGTGGCATCACTGGAGCGACATTAAGCCCTGAAGGTCGAGGGATTACTTGGGCTGAAGGGCCAGACGAAAACAATTGGCGCTGGGTTGAACAATGGTTGTCACATTCAACATGGTATTTATTAGCCATGACGGCCATGACTGAATAAGTAAAATTTAAGGATTAATCACTTATACGGACTAGCTTTAAAGTTTAGTCCGCTTATTTCCACGCTACTCTCTTCGCACTACTTTATACTATTTCTAATACGACTCAATCCATTCATCAACATCGTGACTGCACCTAAAATTTTTCTAACGCCTTTGTGCTCTTACTAATTCACCAGCTGTCTGCTCAAGCTTAGTACTCCGTAGTTACTTTCTTTGCCCGTAACACCTTACTAGCAAGTTATTGGCATAACTTGGCAATAAAAATCAAGCGCCAGAAACAAAAAACGCCTGCACAAGGCAAGCGTTTTATATCAAATACTTTTATATCAAGTAAGGCTAGCTAATTAGCTACCTTTTTCAACTTGACCAAACTCTAAATCAACTGGCGTTGAACGACCGAAGATAAGAACTGATACTTTAATACGGTTTTTCTCGTAATCAAGCTCTTCAACAACACCGTTAAAGTCAGCAAATGGTCCGTCAATAACACGAACAACTTCGCCTGGCTCAAACAATGTCTTAGGTTTAGGCTTATCAGTTTCTTCAAGACGCTGTAAAATACGATCAGCTTCTTTTTGAGTAATTGGTGCTGGACGTTCTTTTGTACCACCAATAAAACCAAGTACACGTGGCACGCTTTTAACTAAATGCCAAGACTCATCATCAAGTTCCATGTGAACTAACACATAACCTGGGAAGAATTTACGTGAACTTTTACGCTTTTGACCAGCGCGCATTTCTACGATTTCTTCGGTTGGTACTAAAATCTCACCAAACTTGTCTTCTAAGCCGTGAATTCCTATATGTTCAACCAATGTTTTTTGAACACGACCTTCATAGCCAGAAAATGCTTGTACTACATACCAACGCAACTTTGGATTTCTATTTATTTGTATTTCTGCATTTTCTGCAGCAGAAATCTCTTCTGGGATATCTTCTTCTGACATATTTTCTTCAGACATAACTAAACCTGCATACCTGTAACTAAACCAACTAACCAGAATAGAACAGAGTCTAATCCCCAAAGTAATAATGACATCAATAAAGTCACTACTAATACAATACCTGTCGTTTGTATGGCTTCTTGACGTGTTGGCCATACAACTTTACGTACCTCAGTACGCGCTTCTTTTGCAAATATAGCGGCATTACGGCCTTTTTCAGTTTGCAATGCGATTAAACCCGCAACACCAACCATTACTACAACGGCAACGGCTCTAATTAAAACTGACTCTTCACCGTAAACGTAATTACCTGCAACTGCACCAGCTAAAAGTAAGAAGATAACTCCCCACTTTAATGTATCGAAAGAACTGCTTGGTTGCTCTTCTGTACTTGCATTCATAATTCTATTCCGTATTAATCTACTTTTTAATAACACGACTTGTTATTACAAGTCGCTAAAACATACGCACACTTGCCTATGTTTACTCAAAATGGCAGGGGTGGAGAGACTCGAACTCCCAACCATCGGTTTTGGAGACCGCTGTTCTACCAATTGGAACTACACCCCTACAGATCGCTTACTAAAACGATAGTTACACTCATCGGGTGAATCTTAGTTTTTTGGGAATTAAGAGATACTCGAGAAGTGAGGCGTCATTATACTCAGCCCAGTGTTTTACTCAAGAAGTATTTGATGTATTGACTAAGATAAGACATTTCTTTGACGTAATTACTGTGTTCAATGACAACAAGAGACATAAAATTTGAGCGAGTATGCTATCGCAGTATTATTTATCAAAAAACAGGCACAAAAAAGGCCGCGTTAGCGACCTTCTTAATTTATAGCACTTGCATGTTATTCAACGAATAACAGCAAATAAATGCTACTTGTCTAGGATTGTAGAAACAACACCAGCACCAACAGTACGACCACCTTCACGGATAGCGAAGCGTAAACCTTCGTCCATCGCTACTGGGTTGATTAGCTCAACAACAAACTTAAGGTTGTCACCAGGCATAACCATTTCAACACCTTCAGGAAGCTCTACTGAACCAGTGATATCCGTTGTACGGAAGTAAAACTGTGGACGGTAACCTTTGAAGAATGGAGTATGACGACCACCTTCATCTTTGCTTAAGATGTAAACTTCTGATTCGAACTTAGTATGAGGTAAGATTGAACCTGGAGCACAAAGTACTTGACCACGTTCAACATCTTCACGTTTAAGACCACGAAGAAGAATACCACAGTTCTCGCCAGCACGACCTTCGTCAAGAAGCTTACGGAACATTTCAACACCAGTACAAGTTGATTTTTGTGTATCACGGATACCAACAACTTCTACTTCTTCACCAACTTTGATGATACCAGATTCAACACGACCAGTTACAACAGTACCACGGCCTGAGATTGAGAAAACGTCTTCGATAGGCATGATGAATGCACCGTCGATTGCACGCTCTGGCTCTGGAATATAAGTATCTAAATAGTCAGCTAGTTCAATAACTTTTGCTTCCCATTTTTCTTCGCCGTTCAATGCACCAAGTGCTGAACCTTGAATTACTGGTAAATCATCACCTGGGAAGTCATATTCGCTAAGAAGTTCACGAACTTCCATTTCTACTAATTCTAATAACTCTTCGTCATCTACCATGTCACATTTGTTCATGAACACGATGATGTAAGGAACACCAACTTGACGAGATAATAAGATGTGCTCACGTGTTTGTGGCATAGGACCATCTGTAGCAGCAACTACTAAGATAGCTCCATCCATTTGTGCAGCACCAGTGATCATGTTTTTGATGTAATCAGCATGGCCTGGGCAATCTACGTGTGCGTAGTGACGTACAGCTGTATCATACTCGATGTGAGAAGTATTGATTGTAATACCACGTTCACGTTCTTCAGGAGCGTTATCGATTTGTGCGAAATCTTTAACTTCACCACCGTGAACTTTAGTTAATACTGCAGAGATCGCAGCTGTTAAAGTTGTTTTACCGTGATCTACGTGACCGATAGTACCAACGTTAACATGTGGTTTGGTACGTTCAAATTTTTCTTTAGCCATTTTTCAATTACCTTAAAGTTTAGTAAACTATATAAATTAAAAGGCGCAGTCAAAATGACCTTGCCAGATGTAAATATTCTATTGAATGGATACTCTAACGAGTTTCCATAATTTTTTGTGCTACCATTTTCGGCGTTTCATTATACTGCTGAAACTCCATAGAGTAAGATGCACGGCCTTGAGTAGCACTACGCAAGTCGGTAGCATAGCCAAACATTTCGGCTAAGGGTACCAATGCATTTACAATTTTCGAACCTGCAGGACCTTCGTCCATGCCTTCTATCATTCCACGACGACGGTTTAAGTCACCAACCACATCACCCATATTGGCTTCAGGTGTTGATACTTCAACCTTCATCATTGGCTCTAAAATAACCGGGTTAGCTGCAAGCGCGCCCTTTCTAAAGCCCATAGATGCAGCAACTTTAAACGCTATCTCGTTAGAGTCAACGTCATGAAAAGAACCGTCAATGAGCGTGACTTTAATGTCTAATAATGGAAAGCTAGCTAAAACACCGCTATCCATTTGCTCTTGACAACCCTTTTCTACTGCAGGAATATATTCTTTGGGTACTGAGCCGCCAACAATTTCGTTTACAAACTCAAAACCCGCGCCTTCTTCGTTTGGCTCCATCTTCAGTACTACATGACCGTATTGGCCTTTACCACCTGATTGACGGATAAATTTACCTTCGACTTCAACACTGCTGCGTATCGTTTCGCGATAAGAGACCTGCGGATTACCGACATTACACTCTACGCCAAATTCACGCTTCATGCGTTCAACTAAAATATCTAAGTGTAGCTCACCCATACCAGAAATAATGGTTTGACCCGTTTCTTCATCGGTATGCACCCTAAATGATGGGTCTTCAGCGGCAAGTTTACCTAATGCCACACCCATTTTTTCTTGGGCAGCTAATGTTCTTGGTTCAACCGCAACTGAGATTACCGGTTCAGGGAATTCCATCCGCTCTAACGTAATAACATGGGTTAAATCACATAAAGTATCACCCGTGGTGACATCTTTCAAACCAATCGCAGCAGCAATATCTCCTGCGCGAACTTCTTTAATTTCTTGTCTGTCATTCGCGTGCATTTGCACGATACGGCCAAAGCGCTCTTTTTTACCCTTTACTGGGTTATAAACACTATCACCTGTTTGCACTACGCCGGAATAAACTCGGAAGAATGTTAGCGTGCCAACAAAAGGGTCCGTCGCTATTTTAAAAGCTAAGGCGGAGAAAGGTGCATCATCACTTGCTGCACGAGTGCCTTCAGTTTCATCTTTATCGTCATTAATACCGGTAATCGCGGCAACTTCAGTTGGCGAAGGCAAGTATTCGATAACAGCATCAAGTACCGCTTGCACACCTTTGTTTTTAAAGGCTGAACCACAGCTACATAAGATAATGTCATTGGCTAAGGTACGCGCACGTAAACCCGCTTTAATTTCTGCTTCGGTTAATTCACCTTCTTCAAGGTATTTATCCATTAACTCTTCATTGGCTTCAGCGGCTTCAGATACTAAATTTTCACGCCACTCTTCTGCCAATTCAAGCATGTCAGCCGGAATTTCTTCGTAGGAAAAAGTCATACCGTGATCTTCTTCAGACCAGTTAATGGCTTTCATTTTAATAAGATCAACAACGCCGGTAAAATCTTCTTCTGCACCGATAGGTAAATGAATTGGTACAGCTTTAGCACCTAAACGATCTTTTAATTGATCAACAACCGCTAAAAAGTCTGCACCGGTGCGATCCATTTTGTTAACAAATACTATGCGTGGTACCGCATACTTTTCCATTTGACGCCAAACTGTTTCTGTTTGCGGTTGAACACCCGAAGATGCACATAGCACTAATACCGCACCATCAAGTACACGTAACGAACGCTCTACTTCAATGGTAAAGTCAACGTGACCTGGGGTATCAATGATATTGATGCGATGGTCATCAAATTGACCTTCCATGCCTTTCCAGAAACAGGTGGTTGCGGCAGACGTGATGGTTATGCCACGCTCTTGCTCTTGTTCCATCCAGTCCATAGTGGCCGCGCCGTCATGTACTTCACCAATCTTATGAGATAGACCAGTATAAAATAATACGCGCTCTGTGGTTGTCGTTTTACCTGCATCTACATGCGCACAGATACCAATATTACGGTAGCGCTCTATAGGAGTGATACGGGCCAAAATGAAATCCTCTTACCATTACTGCTCATTTACTCAGGTAAATGAGCCAGTAATTTATGTTTAGTGTTATTAACTAAATATTCGCTGGAGATCTTATCTCAAAGTACAAATTTTTAGTTAATAAAACTCTGTCATTATTATTCGAATTATCGCTAAAAGCGCAAGTCCGTAAAATGAGTATGGCTAGCAAGAATAATCTTGCTAGCCATGTACCTACCAATGAGCATGCCCAAAGGTAGATAGTACAATCAGTCAATACTGCTAGCTTACCAGCGGTAGTGAGCGAATGCTTTGTTAGCATCAGCCATACGGTGAACGTCTTCACGTTTCTTAACCGCAGAGCCTTTGCTGTCAGACGCATCTAACATTTCGTTAGCTAGGCGCTGAGCCATTGATTTTTCACCACGTTTACGAGCTGCTTCAACTAACCAACGCATGGCTAGCGCATTACGACGCACTGGACGTACTTCAACTGGAACTTGATAAGTAGAACCACCAACACGACGAGATTTAACTTCGACAGATGGGCGGATGTTCTCAAGAGCTGTTTCGAACAACTCAATTTGAGTTTTCTCAGATTCTTTAGTTGATAAAATGTCTAATGCACCGTAAACAATTTTCTCGGCAGTAGATTTCTTACCATCAACCATAAGGATGTTGATGAATTTTGCTAAAAGTTCGTTATGGAACTTAGGATCTGGCAATATTTTTCGTTGCCCTACGACGCGTCTTCTTGGCATCTCAATTCTCCGTGTTATTCAGGTTTAACCCAAAATACATAAATTTAAAAATTTTTAATTTGGCCTTACTTAACGTTTCTTATCTTTTACCTATTGACTAGGCAAAGAAAGGAAAACTTAAGATTTAGGTCGTTTAGCACCGTATTTAGAACGGCCTTGTCTTCTATCGCTTACACCAGAACAATCTAGTGCGCCACGAACGGTGTGATAACGCACACCAGGTAAATCTTTAACACGACCACCACGGATTAAAATCACGCTATGCTCTTGTAAGTTATGACCTTCACCACCGATGTATGAAGTAACTTCGAAGCCGTTAGTTAAACGAACACGAGCTACTTTACGTAGTGCTGAGTTAGGTTTTTTAGGTGTAGTAGTATACACACGAGTACAAACGCCGCGACGTTGTGGACAAGCTTGTAACGCTGGAACGTTACTTTTAGTTACTTGTCTAACACGTGGTTTACGTACTAGTTGGTTAATAGTTGCCATTATAGCTCCTGATTAGTTGTTACCAAGGAAAGTAGCCTTGATAAATTATTGTATAAACCTTAAATCAATGGGAAAGGTTTACACGCTCGTAATTTTACCTTATCAAAGCATGAAATATTCATGCTTTGTACATTAAGCACACTAGGTACAGAATATAAGGTCGCGGAATTCTATAGGTCAATGATTGAGCTGTCAAGTATTTGATCGTTATAGCCGCGTTTATTCTGGCTCAGCGATCGTTTTCTCAATTAACAGTGGCAGTATCTCATCAGTATTATTTAAGCTTATAAAACAAAAAAGCCGCATCTAATAAAAGATGCGGCTTTTGATTATTAGTTAATAGGTTTCCCTATTACTTAATAACAATCACTTAATAACGATTAATCATTATCACCTGAAAGTAAATCAGCATTTAAAGCATCCATTAGTGCTTTTTCTGCATCATCAGCTGAAACTTTTGTTTCAGCAACAGGGTTTAGTGCTGCAGCTTTACGTCTAGCACGTTCTTGATGGTACGAATAACCTGTACCAGCTGGGATTAAGCGACCAACGATAACGTTCTCTTTCAAGCCACGTAGACCATCTTTCTTACCTGCAACAGCAGCTTCAGTAAGTACACGTGTTGTTTCTTGGAACGACGCCGCTGAAATGAATGATTCAGTTGCAAGTGATGCTTTAGTAATACCCATCATTTGCATTTCATATTCAGCTGGTTGCTTGCCGGCAGCTTCAAGTTCACGGTTTGAGATATTAACTCGCGCCACTTCAACTTGCTCGCCTTTAAGGAACGTTGAGTCACCTGCATCAAGAATTTCACACTTACGGATCATTTGACGTACGATAACTTCAATGTGCTTATCGTTAATCTTAACACCCTGTAGGCGGTATACTTCTTGTACTTCGTTAACTATGTAGTTAGCAACTGGTGCAACACCACGTAAACGCAAGATATCATGTGGAGATTCAGGACCATCGGCAATAACTTCACCTTTGATTACTGGCTCACCTTCATAGATATTCAATTGACGCGTTTTCGGGATCATCTCTTCGTAAACTTCACCATTTGGCTGAGTAATCAATAAGCGTACTTTACCTTTGGTTTCTTTACCGAAAGCAACAACACCTGTTTTCTCTGCAAGAATTGCAGGAAGTTTAGGTTTACGCGCTTCAAACAAATCAGCTACACGAGGAAGACCACCAGTAATATCACGAGTTTTTGAACTTGCTTGTGGTATACGAGCTAGTGCATCACCAACGCCAACATCGGCGCCATCTTCAAGGTTAACAATTGCATTACCTGGTAAGTAATAAAGGGCTGGAATTTCAGTACCAGCGATCATTACGTCTTTACCTTTGCTATCGACAAGTTTCAATGCTGGACGCATTTCTTTACCGGTAGCATTACGCTGTGCCGCATCAGTAATTACGATGCTTGATAGACCTGTTAATTCATCAGTTTGACGAACCATAGTTACGCCATCAACTAAATCAACAAATTGTACCTTACCTTTTACTTCCGTGATGATAGGGTGAGTATGAGGGTCCCAGCTAGCGACTATATCGCCAATGGTAACTGCTTCACCATCATCTTTGGTCAGTACAGAACCATAAGGTACTTTATAACGCTCTTTCTCGCGACCCATTTCATCAATGATAGTTAACTCTGATGAACGTGAAGTAATTACCAGGTTTTTGTCTGAGTTGGTTACATACTTAGCATTTTGTAATTTCAAATGACCGGTATTTTTAACTTGTACGTTGTTCTCTGCAGTAGCACGAGATGCCGCACCACCGATGTGGAACGTACGCATGGTAAGCTGTGTACCAGGTTCACCGATTGATTGCGCTGCCACAACACCAATGGCTTCACCTTGGTTGATCATATGGCCACGAGCCAAATCACGACCATAACAGAAAGCACATATACCAAAATCAGTTTTACAAGTAATGATTGAACGTACTTTGATTTGATCCACTGAATTAGCTTCAATAACATCACAAAGTGTTTCATCAATTAAGGTATTACGAGGAAGTAATACTTCTTCAGTACCTGGAATCAATACGTCATCACAAACCACACGACCTAATACACGTTCACGTAACGGTTCAACAACATCACCACCTTCAATGAGTGGAGTCATCATTAGACCATCAGTAGTACCACAATCATGATTGGTAACCACTAAATCTTGGGCAACATCTACTAGACGACGAGTTAAGTAACCCGAGTTAGCTGTTTTAAGTGCCGTATCGGCAAGACCTTTACGCGCACCATGAGTTGAGATAAAGTATTGTAATACACTTAGACCTTCACGGAAGTTAGCTTTGATTGGCGTTTCGATGATTGAACCATCTGGTTTAGCCATCAAGCCACGCATACCAGCTAGCTGACGAATCTGTGCAGCACTACCACGAGCACCCGAGTCAGCCATCATAAAGATTGAGTTGAAAGAATCTTGCTCTTCCATTTCGCCATCTTTATTCATAACCATTTCTTTCGATAAGTTATCCATCATCGCTTTCGAAACTTTTTCGTTCGCTGACGACCAAATATCGATTACTTTGTTGTACTTCTCACCAGCAGTTACTAGACCTTGGTCAAACTGTGCTTGAATTTCAGCAACTTCAGCTTCTGATTCTTCGACAATCGTGTACTTAGCGTCAGGAATAACCATATCTTCGATACCAACAGAGGAACCAGAGATCATTGCATAATGAAAACCTGTGTACATGATTTGGTCAGCAAATATTACCGTTTCTTTTAAGCCAAGATTACGGTAAGCATGGTTAATCAATTTCGAAATTGGTTTTTTACCTAGCGGCAGATCAATTAGATCAAAAGGTAAGCCCTTAGGACAAACTTGCCACATAATGGCACGACCAACTGTAGTATCACGTAACTTAGTAACTGGTTCCCATTCACCATCAGCATTTTTAACATGCTCAGTAATACGAACTTTAATGCGTGCATGAAGTTCAGCTACACCAGTACGGTATGCCTTTTCTACTTCTTTCTCATCGGTAAAGACCATGCCTTCGCCTAAACCGTTTATACGAAAACGCGTTAGGTAATAAAGGCCTAATACAACATCCTGCGATGGTACTATGATTGGTTCACCGTTAGCTGGTGCTAATACGTTGTTCGTTGACATCATCAACGTACGTGCTTCCATTTGTGCTTCGATTGTCAACGGTACGTGTACCGCCATTTGGTCACCATCGAAATCGGCATTGTATGCCGCACAAACTAGTGGATGAAGGTGAATTGCTTTACCTTCAATTAGCACAGGTTCAAACGCTTGGATACCCAATCTATGAAGAGTTGGTGCCCGGTTAAGCATTACTGGATGTTCGCGGATTACTTCATCAAGTACATCCCAAACTTCAGCGCCTTCACGCTCAACTAATTTCTTAGCCGCTTTAATTGTTGTTGCTAAACCACGACGCTCTAAAAGACCGTAAATAAATGGTTTAAATAACTCTAATGCCATTTTCTTAGGTAAACCACATTGATGTAGTTTAAGCGTAGGACCAACCGTGATTACAGAACGACCAGAGTAATCTACACGTTTACCTAGTAAATTCTGACGGAAACGACCTTGCTTACCTTTGATCATATCGGCAAGAGATTTAAGAGGACGTTTGTTAGAACCGGTAATTGCACGACCACGACGACCGTTATCTAGTAATGCATCAACAGACTCTTGTAACATACGTTTTTCGTTACGTACGATAATGTCTGGTGCAACTAGGTCTAGCAGACGTTTTAAACGGTTGTTACGGTTAATAACACGACGGTAAAGATCGTTAAGATCTGAAGTCGCAAAACGACCACCATCTAGAGGTACTAACGGACGTAAATCCGGCGGTAAAATTGGTAGAACATTCATAATCATCCATTCAGGTTTGTTACCTGAAGCGGCGAATGCTTCCATTAATTTTAAACGCTTAGTAATTTTTTTACGTTTAGTTTCACTACCGATTTCAGGTAACTCTTCACGCATTTGCGCTACTTCAGCATCTAAATCAATTTGTTGTAGTAAAGCTAATACCGCTTCGGCGCCCATTAGTGCGTCGAATTCATCACCGTGTTCTTCTAACGCATCAAGATATTCTTCTTCCGTTAGAATTTGACTTTTTTCTAGTGTTGTTAGACCTGGCTCGGTAACAACATATGATTCGAAATAAAGCACACGTTCGATATCACGTAAAGTCATATCTAATAATAAACCAATACGTGATGGTAATGATTTTAAGAACCAAATGTGAGCAACTGGGCTAGCTAATTCGATATGACCCATACGGTCACGACGAACTTTAGTTAAAGTAACTTCAACGCCACATTTTTCACAAATAACACCACGATGTTTTAGGCGTTTATATTTGCCACAAAGACATTCGTAATCTTTTACTGGACCAAAAATACGTGCACAGAATAATCCGTCACGTTCTGGCTTAAAGGTACGGTAGTTAATGGTTTCTGGCTTTTTAACTTCACCAAATGACCAAGAACGCATCAAATCTGGTGATGCTAAGCCGATGCGAATACCATCGAAATCTTCGGTTTGATTTTGTTGCTTAAGAAACTTAAGTAAATCTTTCACACTCTTCTCCTGTCGGAGTTAAATCTTTAGAAGAAAACAAAATTTGTCTTCTTCCCTCACTGAATATGTTCAGCTACAACTTCTTAGTACTAAATGCCTAGAGTTAGACTCTAGGCATTAGGCTACTAATCCTTATCTAATTCAATGTTAATACCTAAAGAACGAATTTCTTTAAGTAATACGTTGAACGACTCAGGAATACCTGGTTCCATTTTGTGATCACCGTCAACTAAGTTTTTATACATCTTAGTACGACCGTTAACATCATCAGATTTCACCGTTAGCATTTCTTGTAAGGTATAAGCAGCACCATAAGCTTCAAGTGCCCATACTTCCATCTCACCGAAACGCTGACCACCGAATTGCGCTTTACCGCCAAGTGGTTGCTGAGTAACGAGACTGTAAGAACCAGTAGAACGTGCATGCATTTTGTCGTCAACTAAATGGTTTAGTTTTAACATATACATATAACCAACAGTTACAGGACGCTCGAACTTACGACCAGTACGGCCATCAGTTAACCAGAACTGACCACTTTCAGGCATTTCTGCAAGTTTAAATAACTCTTTGATTTCTTTCTCTGCTGCGCCATCAAATGCTGGTGTTGCAATCGTTAAACCAGCACGCATATTATCAGCCATACGCAAGACTTCATCGTCAGAGAAAGTTGCAATATCAACTGTTTGACGAGATTCACCAACATCGTAAACTTCTTGAATGAAGTTACGTAGTTTATGCATTTCACGTTGCTCTTCTAACATGCGGTTGATCTTCTCACCAACACCACGACATGCCATGCCTAAGTGAGTTTCCAAGATCTGACCAATGTTCATACGTGATGGAACACCTAGCGGGTTCAACACGATATCAACCGGTACACCAAACTCATCGTATGGCATATCTTCAACAGGTACTACGTTTGAAATAACACCTTTGTTACCATGACGACCAGCCATTTTATCACCTGGCTGAATGTGACGTTTAACAGCTAAGTAAACCTTAACAATTTTTAATACGCCAGGTTGTAAGTCATCACCTTGAGTGATCTTACGACGCTTAACTTCAAACTTCTTATCAAAATCTTCTTTGATGTTGTCGTATTGCTCGGCTATTTGCTCAAGCTCTGCTTGTTGACCTTCATCAGCTAAGTTTTGTGTTAACCATCTGTCACGAGACATAGACGTTAAGTCAGACTCGTTTAAGCCAGCAGATAACAATAGCTTCTTAGTACGTGCGTAAATACCATCTTCTAAAATGCTTAATTCATCGCCAAGATCTTTCTTAACTTCTTTAAGTTGCATTTGTTCAATTTCAACCGCACGAGCATCTTTTTCAACGCCGTCACGAGTGAATATTTGCACATCGATGATAGTACCTTTAACAGAGTTAGGTACACGTAATGAGCTATCTTTAACGTCAGCCGCTTTCTCACCGAAAATTGCTCGTAAAAGTTTTTCTTCAGGAGTAAGGTGTGTGTCACCTTTAGGCGTAACTTTACCAACTAGGATGTCACCACCATTTACTTCAGCACCAATATAAACAACACCAGCTTCATCTAATTTAGATAATGCTGACTCACCTACGTTTGGAATATCTGCAGTAATTTCTTCACTACCAAGCTTAGTATCACGTGCAATACACGTTAACTCTTGAATGTGAATCGTGGTAAATCTGTCTTCAATAGCAACACGCTCAGATAACAACATTGAATCTTCGAAGTTGTAACCATTCCAAGGCATGAATGCGATACGCATGTTTTGGCCTAATGCCAATTCACCCATATCAGTTGAAGGACCATCCGCTAATACATCACCACGTACTACTGGTTCACCCATACGACACACTGGACGTTGGTTGATACAAGTATTTTGGTTAGAACGTGTGTATTTAGTTAAGTTATAAATATCAATACCGGCTTCACCAGCATGCATTTCATTTTCGTTAACTTTAACTACGATACGTGAGGCATCAACATAGCTTACTACGCCGCCACGTTTGGCAACTGCAGTAACACCTGAATCAACTGCAACTACTTTTTCCATACCAGTACCAACAAGCGGTTTATCAACTTTTAAGGTAGGTACAGCTTGACGTTGCATGTTCGAGCCCATCAAGGCTCTGTTAGCATCATCATGTTCAAGGAATGGAATAAGTGACGCCGCAACAGAAATAATTTGTTGTGGTGAAACATCCATATATTGAACTTCAGCAGAAGATTTTAAGGTAAATTCATTTCTATGACGACAGTTAACTAACTCTTCAGTTAACATGCTTTTATCATTACGTTTAGCGTTGGCTTGAGCGATAACAAAGTTACCCTCTTCAATCGCTGATAAGTAATCAATATCATCAGTCACTAAACCGTCAATTACTTTACGGTATGGTGTTTCTAAGAAACCAAAGTCATTGGTACGTGCGTAACAAGAAAGCGAGTTGATCAAACCAATGTTTGGACCCTCTGGCGTTTCGATTGGACATACACGACCATAATGCGTTGGATGTACATCACGTACTTCAAAACCAGCACGTTCACGGGTTAAACCACCCGGCCCTAAGGCAGAAATACGACGCTTATGCGTTACTTCTGATAACGGGTTGTTTTGATCCATAAACTGTGACAATTGTGATGAGCCAAAGAACTCTTTCACTGCCGCAGAAATTGGCTTAGCGTTGATTAAATCTTGTGGCATGATTGCATCTAAGTCACCAAGACTTAAACGCTCACGAACTGCACGTTCAACACGAACAAGACCAACACGGAATTGGTTTTCTGCCATTTCACCAACAGAACGAATGCGACGGTTACCTAAGTGATCGATATCATCAACTTCGCCTTTACCATCACGAATATTGATCAAGGTTCTCATTACCGAGATAATATCTTCTTTCGATAAGATACCAGTACCAACATCATCTGCATTGCCAACACGACGGTTGAACTTCATACGACCTACCGTAGATAAGTCATAACGTTCAGAGGCGAAGAATAAGTTAGTAAATAACCCTTCAGCAGCATCTTTTGTTGGTGGCTCGCCTGGACGCATCATGCGGTATATTTCAACTAAAGCTTCTAGCTTGTTAGTTGAACCATCAACACGTAAGGTATCAGACATGTATGAACCAACATCGAATTCGTTCATATATAAAGTAGAAAGTACTTTATGGCCCGCTTGGCTAAGCTCGGCTAACATTTCTAAAGTGATTTCAGCATTTGCTTCAGCAATTACTTCACCGGTAGATTTGTCGATATAGGCTTTTGATAAAACACGACCAACGATATAATCTGCTGGTACTTCTAGTTTATCAATTTTAGCTTTAGATAAAGCGCGAATGTGGCGTGCAGTAATACGACGGCCAGACTCAACTAATACTTCACCTTTTTTGATCGAAAGATCAAAAGTAGCTGTTTCACCACGAAGACGTTCAGGGACAAGATCCATGATCAACTTATCACCTTTAATGGTGTATTCAGTTGTGTCATAGAACATATCTAGAATTTCTTCAGTAGAATATTCTAATGCACGTAAGATGATTGACGCTGGTAATTTACGACGTCTATCGATACGTACAAATAAGTTATCTTTTGGATCGAATTCAAAATCTAACCATGAACCGCGGTAAGGAATAACGCGTGCGTTATATAATACTTTACCCGATGAATGCGTTTTACCTTTATCGTGATCAAAGAATACACCAGGAGAACGATGTAATTGTGAAACGATAACACGCTCAGTACCATTAATTACGAAGGTACCGTTATCTGTCATCAACGGGATTTCGCCCATGTACACTTCTTGTTCTTTGATATCTTTAACAGTACCGGCTGCGGCTTCTTTATCGTATACCACTAAGCGTAATTTAACGCGTAACGGTGCAGAATAAGTCACACCACGTATTTGACATTCTTTAACGTCAAATAATGGTTCACCTAAACGATAGCTTACATATTGTAATTCTGAGCTACCTGAATATGCTTTAATAGGGAAAATAGAACGGAAAGCAGCCTCTAGACCGGTTTCACCTGTTGTGTCAAGATCAATAAACTTGCGGAAAGAATCGAGTTGAATGGACAACAAAAATGGATATTCCATTACTTGTACACTTTTACCAAAGTCCTTTCTAATTCGCTTTTTCTCAAAGTATGAGTAAGCCATGGGGTTCCTCAGCTTGCTGGTTATGGCCAAATCTGTCTAAGTAAGCAAGGCTCACTTAGACAGGGTATTGCTGTAATATTTACGTCTAAACATTACGGGATATATTGTTATTTACTAAACAAAGTATCCGACACTAAATAATGCACTGTTCTGTTCAAAAAAACATCATTTATTTTCAAACAGAAAAAGCGCAAAAAGGCCGGTGACGTTTAAATCACCAGCCATGCCTTTTCAGGCAAACAATCTGTTTAAAA
>NZ_JABSOV010000074.1 GCF_013215345.1 Colwellia sp.
AAAATCAGTAAAGTTAGCCTGTACAGAGCTCATTTAGTTCAGCTAAAAACCTACCTAATAGCCCAATAATACCAAGTACATTAATTAATTGACCACTTAGCGAGAATTAAAAGGCTTAGAGGCAAGGCATTGATTGAAGAGAATGGTTATTCCCTTCTCGAAATTAATAACGACGGATGTAAGCCTTTTAAACTCGCCCTTTGGGAGTCTATTAGCAAACGAATAACTGCTTAAAATTAAAGAAATATAGAGTAACTATGTTTAAGTAATTTTGTTTGTTCTAAGCTCGCTAATATAACTCTAAGTTGGATAATTTATTAGTGTAATTGATATAAGCTAAATTGCGATAAGAAGCTAAGTGAATTATTAATCTGCTACAACGCACTATTCACTTGCTTTTTGGCTATTGGCTGCTAGAATACGCGCTCTTTCGTCATCAATGCTGAATTAGTGTTTGGCTTGATGCGTATTCCTAACATTCTTAACTCAATAAAATGAGGGCGGGATTTTACACACTAAGGATTAATTATGTCTTTAAATGCTACAGAAAAAGCTGCAATCGTTGCAGAATATGCTCAATCAGAAGGTGATACTGGTTCTCCAGAAGTTCAAGTTGCTTTGTTAACTGCACAAATCAACCACTTACAAGGTCACTTTAAAGCACACATCCATGATCATCATTCACGTCGTGGTTTATTACGCATGGTTGCACAACGTCGTAAATTACTTGATTACCTTAAAGGTAAGAACGTTGAACGTTATACAGCAGCAATTGCTAAATTAGGTCTACGTCGTTAATAGCTATTTGCTAACGAACGTAACTTATTCGATTTAAAAAAGGAGCCTATTGGCTCCTTTTTTGTTTTCTATCGTCGACACTTTTATAAAATGTAATTTTAATGTCAGTTAATCGGTGCTTTACGAGACTAATTACGCTTTGACGCTAGCATTCAGGCGCTTACTTAGTATAATGTCGATGAAAATTTACCTGTGTTGTTCTTTATAGAAATTTAAAACAGCATAGTTATTTTTAGAAACACTAACCAATCCAAACTGTATAATTTTTTGTTCGACTTGGTAGCCATACTTTTGGCATAAAATACCTCGTGAATAAATAATTGTACAGATTGGTAAATATTATTAATAAAGACAAAATTTAAGGAAACTAATTAGATGTTAAATCCAATTACTAAAAAATTCCAATACGGAAAACATACCGTAACACTTGAAACCGGCGCTATTGCTCGTCAAGCTTCTGGTGCTGTAATGGCAAGCATGGATGATACTTGTGTATTAGTGACTGTTGTTGCTAAGAAAGAAGCAAAAGCAGGCCAAGACTTCTTCCCACTAACAATAAACTATCAAGAGCGTGCCTACGCTGCGGGTAAAATCCCAGGTAGTTTCTTCAAACGTGAAGGTCGTCCTTCAGAAGAAGAAACATTGATTGCACGTTTAATTGACCGTCCACTTCGCCCATTATTCCCAGAAGGGTTTATTAACGAAGTTCAAGTTATCATCACTGTTATTTCAGTTAACCCTGAAATTGCCCCTGACATCATTTCATTAATTGGTGCTTCTGCGGCGTTAGCTATCTCAGGTGCACCATTTAATGGTCCTGTTGGCGCAGCACGTGTTGGTTATGTCGATGGTCAATACATACTTAACCCACTGCAAGCTGAATTACCGACAAGTCAATTAGACTTAGTGGTATCTGGTACTGATACCGCAGTATTAATGGTTGAGTCTGAAGCTGATGTCTTATCAGAAGAAGTAATGCTTGGCGCGGTAATGTACGGCCATGAGCAAATGCAAGTAGCTGTTTCAGCAATTAAAGAATTTAAAGCTGAAGTAAACACCCCTGTATGGGAATGGACTGCACCAGTTAAAAATGCTGAGTTATTAGCAAAAATTGCTGAGTTAAGTGAAGCGAAAGTAAACGAAGCTTACCAAATTACTGAAAAAGCTGTTCGTTATGAAAAAATTAAAGAAATTCGTAACTCTGTAGTTGAAACGTTATTAGCACAAGATGCTGATTTAGACGTGCAAGAAACTAAGGATTTATTCCACGACTTAGAAAAAACTGTTGTACGTGGCCGTATCACCGATGGTCACCCGCGTATTGATGGTCGAGATCCTGAGTCAATTCGTGCTCTAGACGTAATGACAGGTGTTTTACCAAGAACTCACGGCTCAGCTGTATTCACTCGTGGTGAAACTCAAGCATTAGTCACAGCTACGCTTGGTACTCAACGTGATGCACAACGTCTTGATACCTTAATGGGTGATAAAACTGACCCATTCATGCTTCATTACAACTTCCCTCCATACTGTGTAGGTGAAACTGGATTTGTAGGCAGCCCTAAGCGTCGTGAAATTGGCCATGGCCGTTTAGCTAAGCGTGGTATGTTAGCGGTAATGCCTTCACTTGAAGAATTCCCGTATGCTGTACGTGTTGTTTCTGAAATCACTGAATCAAATGGTTCATCTTCAATGGCTTCTGTTTGTGGTGCTTCATTAGCATTGATGGATGCTGGTGTGCCAATTAAGGCATCTGTTGCTGGTATTGCCATGGGTCTTGTTAAAGAAGGCGAAAAATTCGTTGTTCTTTCTGACATCTTAGGTGATGAAGATCACTTAGGTGATATGGACTTTAAAGTTGCCGGTACTACTGGTGGTATTACTGCTCTTCAAATGGATATTAAAATTGAAGGCATTACCCAAGAAATCATGCAAATTGCTTTAAACCAAGCAAAAGCTGCCCGTACTCACATCTTATCTGTTATGGATGAAGCTATCGGCGGTCACAGAGATGATATCTCTGAGTTTGCTCCACGCATTCATACTATGAAAGTTAGCCAAGATAAGATTCGTGACATCATTGGTAAAGGTGGCGCAACTATTCGTCAGCTTACTGAAGAAACCGGTACAACGATTGAAATCGAAGATGACGGTACTGTTAAAATTGCGGCAACTTCAAATGAACAAGCACAAGATGCAATTAACCGTATTAAAGCATTAACGGCTGAAATTGAAGTTGGTACACTTTACACCGGTAAAGTTGTACGTATCGTTGATTTCGGTGCCTTTGTTAATGTATTACCAGGTAAAGATGGTTTAGTACACATTTCTCAAATCTCTGAAGAGCGCGTTAATAACGTAAGCGATGTATTAACAGAAGGTCAAGAAGTGAAAGTTAAAGTACTAGAAGTTGATCGCCAAGGTCGTGTACGTTTAAGTATCAAAGAAGCAATCGAAAAGCCAGTTGCAACAGAAACACCTGCTGCTGAGTAATAGTTGCTGATTAACTACTTAGTTAATACAAAAACTTTTACATTTCATTAAGTAAAAAGGAGCCATAAGGCTCCTTTTTTGTTTATAATGAATTAATTCCTATGGTTAGCTATTTATATAAAAGGCATTTTTGTGCATTCACTTCTCAAGATAACTCTTCTCACGTTGTTGTTAACCAGTACACTACTGACGCAAGGTTGTGCCTCAAGGCAATCGCAGGAAGGTAATGCTCCTTTCGCGATAATGAATAATCTAGTGATTGCTGAGCCTTTGGCAATTAACTTTAAAAGTGAAATTGCCATCGCGCGTTTATCCGAAGTGATAAATAGGGCGCAAATATCTAATGAACAAAGAGCACAACTTTTTTATGATCGCGGTGTCTTGTATGACAGTGTTGGTTTACGCTCACTGGCAAGATTCGATTTCTCCCATGCACTGCAATTAAAACCTAACCTCATTGATGCTTATAACTTTTTAGGCATTCATTACACCCAATTACAAGAATTCGCCCAGGCCTATGAAAAATTTGATTCGGCCTTAGAGTTAGCTCCTGAACATGAATATGCCTATTTAAATCGAGGTATAGCGCTTTATTATGGTTCACGACCTGAGCTAGCAAGCCTTGACTTTAAAGCCTTTCATCAACAGCAACAGGATGACCCATACCGTTTATTGTGGTTGTATTTGACCGAATATGAAATTGATCCACTGGCAGCAAAATACTCATTAAAACAGCGAGCAGAACAGGTTGATGATGCTACGTGGGCGAAACAGGTAATTCAGCTTTATCTAGGGGAAATATCGCAAGGGGAGTTCGTTAACGGTTTAACTAAAAATGTTCGCTCGAATAAAGAATTGACCGAGCGGCTATGTGAAGCCTACTTTTATTTAGGTAAATATAACCAAACTTTAGGCTATCGTGGTAGTGCCGCTAACTTTTTTAAGTTGGCATTAAGTACCAATGTTTATGAATTTGTTGAACACAGATACGCTAAGCTTGAATTAGATTTAATGCGCACAACAACGGCCACTAAGACTCAACCCTAATAATACTAACTGCTATTGCCACTCAATGCGTTTTAATAAATTCTGCCTTTTTATATTAATGATGAGCTTGATGATATTTCTATCATCAAGCTCATTTTTTTTACCGGACTACCTAACTAAACAATTGGGTAAAAATAATTACCGCAGTGGCCAACTTACCTACGGATTAAAACATCACCATATTGCCGCGCTAACAATAAAAGAAAAAACAGCTGATTTTAACAGCTTGAATTGGTTAGCACTAAACCAGAAGTTAGGTAAAAGCCAAGCAAGTACAGCATTAAAGCTTGGTCATTGGTATCAGAATAAATCCCAGAAAGAATCAAATACAGCATTGATAAACACTGCTATTATGTGGTTTGAACAAGCTATTCGTTTAGATTCGCAACAAGCCGCTATCGCGCTAGCTCAACTGTACTTTAAACAAGAGAAGCTTTTAAATGCACAAACGGCTTTAAGGCAATTGCCAGCAACGCTTAAAAATAATAACTTAGCTGAAAATCGGCTAGTATTACGCATCAAAATTGCGGTTTCTGAAGGAAATGTGACACTAGTTAAGCAATTATTAACTTCAAATAAATTTAAGCGCTATGGTGATAAAAAAGTACATCGTCTATTAGCGGACTTAAATAAATATTCGGTAATAACAAATACCGAAGTTTTGAAAAGTAATGGTGGCGGTCCAATCAGTGTACCATTTGAAGCATCATTAACTTGTATCACAAGTTTACAACTTTATGCGACTAATTTGGCTCATTTAAAGCACCTTGACCAGCTGATCAAAACCTTTAAAGAGCAGCAAGTACTTGCACCTTTTATATGTTTACCGACGCCACTCTACATTAGCAAGAACCGTATTGATTGTATGGCTCAAGCAGAGCAAGCTATATCATGTGATGAGACACGTTGGCAAAGTGTAGCAAACCAGGTAAGTAGCCGTCACATAGGCTTAATGCTAAAAGAAGGCGGCGCAAACGTACATTTGGGTATTCTATATTTTGATGTCGAGGATAGTGCCGATGTTTTTAGCCATGAATTAAGTCATTTACTCGGCTTTGTTGATGAATACCCATTAAGTAAAGATCATGGCACATGCCAAGGTATTCAACAAAAAGTATTTGCCCATAATATTGCGGTATTAAACAAGTATTATCAAGGTGAGCGAGACCATGTAAGAGCTAGCGTCTTAGCTAGTTTAGCTTGGGCCAGTGAAATAAAAGTGAGTACACCTATTTTACAAGCCGTTGATAACAGCACTAGCAGTAAAAAAATATGGCGTTTAGGTACACCGATAGCTTTTAAAGAGCGAGTAGGTGTCTACCTAGCTGAAAGTTGTCAACTGTCTAGCGTAGTAGCCAATGCAACAGCAAGTCAGCTGTCGCCTAATTATTCAGCATTTAAGCCGTTAAACCGGCGGACTCAACTTAGGTATTTCGCCAATGAGTTTCCTGAAGAATACCTTACTTTATTAAAAGCCAAACCGTCGAACTATTTGATGCCGAGTTTTCATTACAACATCGCCTTTGCTTTATATCAACAAGGTAACAATTCAAGAGCTAGATACTGGCTAAGGCAAGCGGCAGAATGGGAAAGTGAGCCGCTTAGAAAGTTTACTATATTATCTGGGGGCTTTTAATACTATGACTTGCTAGTGTTTAGCTATCTTAAAGCTTAAGGGTGTTTTTTTATTTTTGTCTTAGACAATACTGTCTTAGAAATAACGCTAATGACTTGATCATTACCTCGTATTTCATGTTTGAAAGCTGTCCGTTTACTGCGACTGGTATCTAAATAGATTAAAGAATTATTTTCTATTGATTTTTTCACTTTAGCGATAGGCCAATGGCTAAAACTGCCTAGGTATTGGATCTCCTGTTCAGCTTTTTTACACCTAAGCTTAAGGTTTATCTTTGCATCGACACTCACTTCTCGAGCATATTTAGTTTTTTTTTGTTTAGCTAAAACTGTTCTTTTCAATTGAAAAAAACGATATAAACTTGCTTTAAATTGATATAAGTAGGCTAAAAGACTCATTCCAATACCCTTTAATAGGACACTTTATTAGTTATAGTCTAAATCCCTGATTTTTACCCATTATGCCGTTTTTTTCTCTCTTCATTAGTCTATGAATCAGGTAAGTTTCACTAAGTACTTAAATCGTTGTAGGAAAATAAGTTATAATGCTTCCTTGTTGAACTTGGTTTTTCTATACCGCTATTTTCTCTATCAGAGTATTTATGAAAAAATTTGAGCTTTACCACTTTCGAAAGCAATTTCCATTATTACAAAATACCAGCTCACCTAGGCATGATAAAAATGGCAAACATTCCGCTATAGTGTATTTTGATAATGCCGCGACCACACAAAAACCTCAAAAAGTGATCGACAGTCAGCAAGATTATTATTGCCATTATAATGCCAATGTCCATAGAGCTTCACATCAACTGAGCAGTAAAGCTACTTTTGCTTTTGAAAATTCCCGTACGCTAGTACAAGGATTTATCGGTGCTCACAGCATTAAAGAAATCATTTGGACTAAGGGAGCAACGGAAAGTATTAATATAGTTGTGCAAAGTATGGCTAGAAATACCTTAAGGCCAGGAGATGAAATTGTACTCTGTGCCAGTGAGCATCATGCCAATATTGTCCCTTGGCAAATCGTTGCACAGCAAACAGGCGCGCTGATCAAAATTTTACCTTTAACTAAACAAGGTTATATTGATGTTACTAAGCTAGATAACATCATAACGGATAAAACAAAATTTGTTGCCTGTGCCCATATATCTAATGTATTAGGGCGGATAAACCCTGTTGAGAAAGTTATCGCAAAGGCAAAGTCGGTTGGCGCGATAAGTTTAATTGATGGTGCTCAAGCCGTGGCACATTTAGCTATCGATGTTGAAGCGCTGGACTGTGATTTTTATGTTTTTTCTGCTCACAAAATGTATGGGCCAACAGGTATTGGTGTACTTTATGGTAAAAAAGAGCATTTAGAAGCTATGCCGCCTTATCAGGGGGGAGGGGAAATGATTAAAACAGTGAGTTTTACTCAAGAGACAACCTTTAACTCATTACCTTTTAAGTTTGAAGCAGGTACACCTAATATTGCCGCTGTCATCGCTTTTGGCGAAAGTATTAACTTATTAGCGCCGTATTTAGCTGATATAAACAAAGGCTACCACTTATATGAGCAAGAACTGCTTAACTATTGCTATCAAGCGTTAGCTAAAATAGCACAAGTGAACTTTATTGTTGAAGGAATACCCGATATTGGCGTTATCGCTTTTACCTTAACAGGACATCATAATCACGATGTAGCTACCTCGCTTGATACTTATGGTGTCGCTATTCGCTCTGGTCATCATTGCGCTATGCCTTTAATGGCAAATTTAAACATTGATGGTTGCTTAAGAGTCTCTCTGGCAGCATATAACACCATGGCTGAAATTGATTATTTTATCGATAGTATAAATAAATTCTTGCTTGAGCCATGTTTAGAACAAGAAAACCCCGTTGAAAAAGGGCAGTTAACAAGTACACCGACTAACGATATGGCGGATATACTTACCTTATTTGCTAAAACTAAAGGTTGGGATAGCCGACATAGAGAAATCATGCTGCTAGGTAAAAAATTACCTCGTCTGGAAAAAGCGCAACGTAACGATGAAACTATTATCGCAGGGTGTGAAAGTCTTGCTTGGCTGAGTGTCGAACAGGATAACCAAGGCTTATTTTCTTTTACAGCCGACAGTGACGCCAAGATCATTCGTGGCTTATTAGTGATAGTGTTTGCTGCGTTTAATAATAAAACGGCACAAAAAATACACGATGTTGATATCAATGATTACTTTGCAGAATTAGGTTTAATGCAGCACCTAAGCCCTTCACGGGGTAATGGTGTATTAGCTATTGTTGATAAAATTAAATTGTTGGCGAAACCATAAAGCGCATCAAACCTGCACTTATAGCAGTGTAGACTTGATAGTTTGACGCCATTAATCTTAGTTCGATTGTTTCTTGTGTTTTTTTAACAGCTTATCAATTGCTCTACCGACTGCGAAAAATGCAAATGTTGCCGTAACATGGGTGGTTGCGCCAAAACCAGTATGGCAATCTAAGCGCATGTTGCTCTGTTCGCCTCTAGAAGTATCTGGTTTTGCTAAGCAGACTTCACCTGCGTTATTATCAGCTGGGTAACGTAGTTGCTCTGTTGAATATACTGCATCAATTGAGAACTTTCGTTTTCCTGCTGTTTTTAAGTCTGCACGGGGGAAATTAAATTCACGGCGTAATTGATTTTTGACCTTAGCGAGTAAGGGATCTTGATACGTTTTACTCAAGTCAGTTATTTCAATTTTACTTGGATCAACCTGTCCGCCAGCACCACCAATAGTGATAATCGGCAGTTTACTTCCCCGACAAAAAGCAATGAGGCGGGTTTTGATGTCAACAGAGTCAATTGCATCAATTACATAATCATAATCTCTAGTAATTAAAGTTGATAAATTTTCAACGGTAACGAAGTCTTCAATGATATTAACGTGGCAATCTGGATTGATCTGCTTAATTCGCTCACACATTACATCAACTTTACTTTGGCCAATAGTATCGGTTAACGCATGGATTTGACGGTTTATATTAGTGGTACAAATGTCATCTAAGTCGATTAAAGTGATTTGACCTATGCCATTACGCGCGAGGGCTTCAGCTGCCCAAGAGCCTACACCACCAATGCCAATTACACAGAAATGTGCTTGCTTTAATATGTTTGCGCCATGTTCGCCATATAAACGGCTAATACCACCGAATCGTAAAGAGTAGTCAGACATAAGTAATAAAGGGATCTTATTGTGAGAGTGAGAAATTTGAGAACGATATTATAACGGCTAGCTGCAGGGAGTGGAATGAAATTTAGTTACTTACCTATCAAAAAGTGTCTTTATCTCTAGTATTCACCACTAGAGAGTATTTCTTTTATGAATAGTAAGTATAGACTCAGGTTATGCGCCATTTAAGTTTTTTCCCTAAAAACAGACACAAAAAAGGCAGCGAATGCTGCCCTTTTAACTTAATTATTGTTAATTAAGTCATTATCTTTTGTTTAATGGTACGAATTCACGGTTAATTTCACCAGTGTACTTTTGGCGAGGACGACCGATTTTTTGACCCGGTTGAGATAACATTTCATCCCAGTGAGAAATCCAACCAACTGTTCTAGACATAGCAAAAATCACTGTGAACATGCTGGTAGGAATACCAATTGCTTTAAGAATAATACCTGAGTAGAAATCTACGTTAGGGTATAATTTCTTTTCAATAAAGTACTGGTCTTCAAGTGCTACTTTCTCTAATGCCATAGCAACATCAAGTAGAGGATCGCTAATACCTAATTCTTTCAATACTTCGTGACATGTTTCGCGCATTACCGTTGCACGAGGGTCGAAGTTTTTATAGACACGATGACCAAAGCCCATTAAGCGGAACGGGTCACTTTTATCTTTGGCTTTAGCAACATACTCATCAACTCTGTCTAATGTGCCTATCTCTTCAAGCATAGTTAAACAGGCTTCATTAGCGCCGCCATGTGCTGGTCCCCATAAAGAAGCAACACCCGCAGCAATACAAGCATAAGGGTTAGCACCAGATGAACCGGCTAAACGTACGGTAGACGTTGAAGCATTTTGTTCATGGTCAGCATGTAAAGTAAAGATTCTATCCATAGCATTCGCTATGGTAGGACTTACTATATATTCTTCAGCAGGTACTGAGAACATCATGTGAAGGAAGTTTTCTGCATAAGACAGCTCATTGCGTGGGTAAACAAAAGGTTGCCCAACACTGTATTTATAAGCCATAGCCGCGATAGTTGGCATTTTAGCAATTAATCTATGAGCACTACGTTTACGCTGTGCCGGATCAGTGATATCTAAGTCACTGTGATAGAAAGATGACATAGCGCCAACAACACCACAAACCATCGCCATAGGATGCGCATCAGGTAAGAAGCCTTGGAAGAAGTGAGCTAACTTTTCATGCACCATAGTATGGTTAGTGATGATGTCTTTAAATTCATCATATTGGTCTTGGCTTGGTGAATTACCATTCAATAAGATATAACAAACTTCTAAGTAATCAGCTTTCTTTGCTAAGTCATCAATGGCATAACCACGATGTTGCAATATACCTTTATCACCATCAATGAAGGTAATAGATGATTCACAAGATGCCGTAGCTAAGAAGCCAGGGTCGTAGGTGAAATAGCCATGGCTACCTAGAGTTCTAATATCAATTACGTCGGTACCAGCAGTACCTTTTAAAATTGAAAACTGTCCAATTTCTTTGCCATCAATACTCAGAGTGGCTTTTAATTCAGCCATAATGTTTTTCCCCTATCAATTATAATTTATTTACATTTACTGACATTCGATTAACTTGCTCAATTCACATACTAAGCCTAGTGAATAAATAATCAGTTTTGTGACTTTTCTTGGGTTTTTCAAACTGGCGACATTCTACCTCGAAATCAATTTAAAATGTAAGAGTAATTATACTAAAGTTTAATACAGCGCAAATAATCGTTTAAAAACTAACCCATAGTAAATCTTAGGGTTTGTAAAATTGTAATTCACTGTTATCGATTATATAATCCTTATGTTCTGTAGCTTTTTCTATTCGGTCGTTGATTCATTTTACTTTAAATTTTTTGAGTCATATTACAAAATCTAACTAGAATCGTGTAATGAAGTTGGTTAGAATTGTATACGATCGGTACACTCGTCAAAAATGGGTGTAAAGATACCGTTCACTTTCGGGAATTACTTTTATTTTATTGTTTTACGTTGTAAATTTTGACGTTTTGAAATCAACTAAATAAAGGTAGTTCATGAGTAACAATAATAAAAGTTGAAGGCTTTCGAGCTCTTTAGGCAACAATTGTGAAAAAACAACGTCCTGTAAATCTAGATCTAACTACAATTAAAATGCACCCGGCAGCTAATGCCTCAATACTTCACCGTATTTCTGGTGTAATTATGGTATTTGCTATTGGCATTTTATTGTGGACTCTTTCCATCTCTCTTTCTTCTGCAGAAGGATTTAGTCAAATTCAAGGTTACCTTGATGGCTTTTTCTTTAGCTTCATTATTTTTGGCTGTCTTTCAGCATTGACTTACCATTTATTAGCCGGCATTCGCCACTTATTTATGGATATGGGTCATTTTGAAGAATTAGCTTCAGGTAATGCCACAGCCAAATTAATCATGATTATTTGGTTAGCAGTATCAGCAGTAATAGGAGTTTGGTTATGGTAAACGTCGTCGCATCAGTAGGCCGAAATGGCGTACATGATTTTATCCTTTTAAGAGCGAGTGCCATCATTCTTGCTCTATATACCTTACTGCTTGCCGGTTTTTTTGTGGTAACACCGAGCGTTACCTTTGACCTATGGCAAGGTTTTTTTGCTTGTACCAGCGTTAAAGTGGCAACAGTCTTAGCACTGTTAGCTTTACTTACTCACGCTAAAATTGGCGTATGGCAAGTATTGTCAGATTACGTTAAACCAGCGTTTTATCGTGGTGCTTTGCAATTTGTATTTTCAGTTATCTTATTAGCCTACCTAGTGTTTGGCTTTTTAACCGTGTGGGGTGTATAAGTGAGCGTTCCAATTCGTGAATTTGACGCCATAGTTATTGGCGCAGGCGGCGCAGGTATGCGCGCTGCATTAGCAATTTCTGAATCAGGCAAATCTTGTGCCTTGATTTCTAAAGTATTTCCAACTCGTTCTCATACAGTATCTGCTCAAGGTGGTATTACCGTTGCTTTAGGTAATGCCCATGAAGATCACTGGGAACAACATATGTACGATACCGTTAAAGGCTCTGATTATATCGGTGACCAAGACGCTATTGAATACATGTGCAAAGTAGGTCCTGAATCTGTCATTGAACTAGAGAAAATGGGTTTACCTTTTTCTCGCACCGAAGATGGTAAAATTTACCAACGTCCTTTTGGTGGCCAGTCTAAAAACTTTGGTGGTGAGCAAGCTGCACGTACTGCAGCTGCTGCTGACCGTACCGGCCATGCGCTGCTACATTGTTTGTACCAGCAAAATGTTAAAAACAAAACTAACGTTTACTCTGAATGGTATGCTTTAGATTTAGTTAAAAATAGTGACGGTGCCGTTGTTGGTACTACCGCTATTTGTATCGAAACCGGTGAAATTGTTTACTTTAAAGCCCGTGCTACAGTACTTGCTACTGGCGGTGCTGGTCGTATCTTCGCCTCAACTACTAATGCTCATATCAATACTGGTGATGGTGTTGGTATGTCACTTCGTGCCGGCATTCAAATGCAAGACATGGAAATGTGGCAGTTCCACCCAACCGGTATAGCGGGTGCGGGTGTATTAGTTACTGAAGGTTGTCGTGGTGAAGGTGGTTATCTACTTAACAAAGACGGCGAACGCTTCATGGAGCGTTACGCGCCAAACGCAAAAGATTTAGCGGGTCGTGATGTTGTTGCTCGTTCAATGATGACAGAGATTCGTGAAGGTCGTGGTTGTGACCATCCTCAATACGGTCCCCACATTAAGTTAAAACTTGATCACTTAGGTCGCGAAACCTTATACAAACGTTTACCCGGTGTTTGTGAATTATCCAAGACCTTTGCTCATGTTGATCCAGCAGAAGAGCCAATTCCTGTTATTCCTACCTGTCATTATCAAATGGGTGGTGTACCGACTAACGTTAATGGTCAAGCGCTTAACATTGGCAATGATGGTAAAGAAACTATCGTTGAAGGTTTATTTGCTGTAGGTGAAATTGCCTGTGTATCTGTGCATGGAGCTAACCGCTTAGGTGGTAATTCATTACTTGATTTAGTGGTATTTGGCCGCGCTGCAGGTAACTTCTTAGGTACCTACTTAAATGAAACTCAATCAGGCACTGATGCCTCTGAGTCTGATTTAGAAGCGTCACTTGCTCGTACTAATCGTTGGGAGTCATCTACTAAAGGTGAAGACCCAGTACAAATTCGTAAAGACTTACAACAGTGTATGCAAATGAACTTTGGGGTTTTCCGAGAAGGAGAAGCCATGGCTAAAGGCATGACTGAATTAACTGAAATTCGTGAACGTCTTAAAGTTGCACGTTTAGATGATAAATCTTCTGAATTTAATACTCAACGTATTGAGTGTTTAGAGTTAGATAACTTAATGGAAACGGCATTTTGTTCAGCAAAAGCAGCGAACTTCCGTACGGAATCTCGAGGTGCTCATGCTCGTCAAGATTTCACTGAACGTGATGATGTAAACTGGTTATGTCACTCAGTTTACACGCCTGAAACTGAAGCAATGTCAAAACGTGCTGTTAATATGAAACCTGTTCACCGCGAAGCTTTCCCACCGAAAGCACGTGTTTACTAAGGACTTAATTGTAGGAAATATACGATGAAACAAAATTTTTCGATTTACCGCTACAATCCTGATGTAGACGCTAAGCCATACATGAAAGATTATCAGCTGGAAGTGCCTGAAGGCTCTGACATGATGATTCTTGATGCGCTTATTCTTTTAAAAGAAGAAGACGCAACCTTATCATTCCGTCGTTCATGTCGTGAGGGTGTATGTGGCTCTGACGGTTTAAACATGAATGGTAAAAATGGTTTGGCTTGTATCACGCCATTATCAGAGTTAAAAGCGAAAACTATCGTTTTACGTCCACTACCTGGTTTACCGGTAGTGCGTGACTTGATTATTGATATGACACAATTTTATCAGCAATATGAAAAAATTAAACCATACTTGATCAACGATGCTCAACCCGCTGCGCGTGAAAACATACAATCAATTGAAGAGCGTGAAAAATTAGACGGTCTTTATGAGTGTATTTTATGTGCATGTTGTTCAACTTCATGTCCTTCATTTTGGTGGAACCCTGATAAGTTTATCGGTCCAGCAGGTTTGTTGCATGCTTATCGCTTCTTAATTGATAGTCGTGATACTGCCACAGAAGAGCGTTTAGATGATTTACAAGATGCTTATAGCGTATTCCGTTGTCACGGTATTATGAACTGTGTTGATGTTTGTCCAAAAGGATTAAACCCAACCAAAGCTATTGGTCATATTAAATCAATGTTATTAAACCGCGCGGTTTAATAACATTTAAGCTTAGCTAAAGTTACTTTCACTACTGCTTTAGTCTAAGTTTACTTTATTGATTTATATGCAAGAATAAACAGGGTATTATACTTTTCAGTTAAACTGTCCGTTTAGCTTTTAAATGGAATACCCTGTTAAATTAAATATGTTTTTAGCGTAACCGTTTAGGTTTATTTTGAACTTACAATGGTTATAAATTTTAATTGCTTTACCCCCAGCAAAGGAACAAGGCAATGCCAGAAGGTGTAATGAAGGCTTGGCTAGAGTCTTCCCACTTAAACGGTGGCAACATCGTTTATATCGAAGAATTGTACGAATCATACCTAGATAACTCCGCCTCTGTATCAACAGAATGGCAAGAAATCTTCGGTCAACTCCCTAAAGTCGAAGGCAGTGAGGTGGAATACCGCCACAGTGCTATCCGTGAAGAATTTAAAACCTTAGCAAAACAAACCCAAAAACAAGTTGTTGTTTCCGGTGGCGATGCTAAACAGGTAAAAGTATTACAACTTATTAATGCTTTTAGATTCCGCGGTCATCAAAACGCTAATTTAGATCCTTTGGGTTTATGGCAACGTGATAAAGTTCGTGATTTGCAATTATCGCATCATGACTTATCAGAAAACGACTTTGATAAAGAATTTAATTTAGGCTCATTTGCTGTTGGCAAAGAGACCATGAAGTTAGGTGAGTTATTTAAAACCTTAAAAGCTACCTATTGTGGTTCTATTGGCGCTGAATATATGCATATGACCTCAACTGATGAGAAACGTTGGATACAACAACGTCTTGAATCAGTTCAGTCACAAGCTAATTTGAGCGTTGATGAAAAGACCGAAATCTTTAAAGGTTTGATTGCTGCTGATGGTCTAGAGAAATATCTAGGGGCGAAATTCCCAGGTGCAAAACGCTTTTCATTAGAAGGTGGTGATGCACTCGTTCCCATGCTTAAAGAATTAATCACTCGTGCTGGTACTGCTGGCACTAAAGAAGTGGTTATGGGCATGGCACATCGCGGTCGTTTAAATGTATTGGTTAATGTTATGGGTAAAAATCCATCAAAGTTATTTGATGAGTTTGCCGGTAAACATGATGAAATATCAAGCTCGGGTGATGTGAAATACCATCAAGGTTATTCTTCAGATTTTGTTACTCCTGGCGGTAATGTTCATTTAGCCCTAGCGTTTAACCCTTCGCATCTTGAAATTGTTAATCCTGTTGTTATTGGCTCGGTAAGAGCGAGACAAGATAGACGCGGCGGTGTTGAAGGTGACCAAGGTGATTTAGTATTACCTATTACCATTCATGGTGATTCTGCTATTGCCGGTCAAGGTGTAGTACAAGAAACTTTTAACATGTCGCAAGCGCGTGCATTTAAAGTGGGCGGTACGGTACGCATCGTGGTAAACAACCAAGTTGGCTTTACTACTTCTATAGCGGAAGATACCCGCTCAGGTGAATACTGTACTGAAATTGCTAAAATGGTACAGGCGCCAATTTTACATGTAAATGGTGATGATCCAGAAGCGGTTATTTTAGTAACCCAAATAGCCCTTGATTACCGTAATGAATTTAAACGTGACGTGGTTATCGATTTAGTTTGTTATCGCCGTCATGGACATAATGAAGCTGATGAGCCAAGTGCTACTCAGCCAATGATGTATAAAATCATTAAAAAGCATCCTACACCACGTCAATTATACGCCGAGAAATTGGCCGCAGAAGGCAGCTTGACGCAAGCAAAAGTTGATGAGCTAACTGCTTATTACCGTAAATTGCTTGATGAAGGACAGTGTACTGTAGAGCAATGGCGTCCAATGACAGAACATTCTGTTGACTGGACTCCTTATCTTGGTCATGAGTGGGATGATGATTACGATAAAGCAATAGAGCTTGATAAACTAACAGACTTAGCAATAAAGATTGCCACTATTCCGGAAAGTCACCCTGTACATTCGCGTGTTAAGAAGATCTATGATGATCGCATGAGAATGGCCACAGGTGAAAAACTACTGGATTGGGGCATGGCGGAAAATTTAGCTTATGCAACTATTGTTGATTTAGGGAAACGTGTTCGCCTTACCGGGCAAGACTCAGCTCGTGGCACTTTCTTCCATCGTCACGCGGTTTTACATAATCAAGATGATGGTAGTACTTATACCCCTTTACAAAATATACGTGAAGGTCAAGGTCCTTTTGATGTTCATGATTCAGTATTATCTGAAGTTTCTGTTGTGGCATTTGAATATGGTTACACTACGGCTGAGCCAGCGGGTTTAACTCTGTGGGAAGCACAATTCGGCGATTTTGCTAACTGTGCCCAAGTGGTTTTTGACCAATTTATTAGTTCAGGTGAACAAAAGTGGGGCCGTTTATGTGGCTTAACTATGTTGTTACCACATGGCTATGAAGGTCAAGGCCCAGAGCATTCATCAGCACGTTTAGAACGTTTCTTACAACTGTGTGCTGATCATAATATGCAAGTTTGTGTACCATCAACTCCAGCGCAAGTATTTAATATGTTACGCCGCCAAGTGGTTCGCCCTATGCGTCGTCCATTAGTGGTTATGTCACCTAAGTCATTATTACGTCATCCATTAGCGGTTTCTTCATTAGAAGAAATGGCCACGGGTGTGTTCCATAATGTTATTGGTGAAATAGACGAATTAGATTCAAGTGCAGTTGAGCGTGTAGTGTTCTGTAGCGGTAAAGTATATTACGAGCTATTAGATCAACGCCGTAAAAGTGAACTTAATAATGTTGCCATTGTACGTATTGAGCAACTATACCCATTCCCTGAGCAAGAGCTACAAGCGGTATTGAAACAATACCCACATGTGAAGCAATTTGTTTGGTGTCAGGAAGAGCCGCAAAACCAAGGTGCTTGGTATTGTTCACAGCATCATTTTAGAGCTGCTATCCCTGAAGGTACGTATTTGACTTATGCCGGCCGTAAGGCTTCAGCAGCACCTGCTGTTGGTTATATGTCAGTTCATGTGAAAGAACAGCAAGCGCTTATTACCCAAGCGTTAACATTAGATTAACTCTTTAGTGCGCTCATTTGATTTTAGCAAGTGAGCGCAAAGAAAGTTTGTAAGGATTATAAAATGACAACCGAAATCAAAGTTCCGGTATTACCAGAATCAGTTGCTGATGCAACAGTAGCTACTTGGCATGTACAAGTAGGTGAAAAATTTACTCGTGATCAAGTCTTAGTAGATATTGAAACGGACAAAGTAGTATTGGAAGTTCCAGCTACTTGTGATGGCGTTATGACAGATATTAGCCAAGTGGATGGCGCGACTGTATTAGGCGATCAAGTGATCGGTACTTATTCAGAAGGTTCAGCTGCTGTTGCAGCTCCTGCGGCGGCACCAGTAACATCTGTAGCAGCAACAAGTGCTGTTAAAGTTATTGATATCGTTGTACCTGTTTTACCTGAATCAGTAGCGGATGCTACGGTTGCTTCATGGCATGTTGCCGAAGGTGATACCGTATCAGTTGACCAAAACCTAGTTGATATCGAAACAGATAAAGTAGTACTTGAAGTTGTTGCTCAAGACAATGGCGTAATTGGTAAAATTATCCATGTTGAAGGCGATACTGTTTTAGGCGCACAAAAAATTGGTGAACTTAACGCCGGAGCCACAGCGAATACTACCGCGACTGCGACTGCCGAAGATGCAGTAAGCAGCGATGAAATTGCTAGCCCTTCAGTACGTCGTTTAATGACAGAAAAAGGCTTAACAGCAGCAGATGTTGTTGGTACTGGTAAAGGTGGTCGTATTTCTAAAGAAGACGTTGCTGCAGCAGCCAATAAGCCAGCGGCAGCTCCGGTAGCAAAAGCTTCAGCTCCTGCACCAGCTGTTCAAGATTTAGGTGAGCGTACACAGAAGCGTGTACCTATGACACGTCTACGTAAAACAATCGCGACACGCTTATTAGCAGCTAAAAATGAAACGGCCATGTTAACAACTTTTAACGAAGTTAACATGAAGCCAATTATGGAGCTTCGCAAGCAATATAAAGACTTGTTTGAGAAAACTCATGATACCCGTTTAGGATTTATGTCTTTCTACGTGAAAGCGGTAACGGAAGCGCTTAAACGCTACCCGGCAATCAATGCTTCAATTGACGGTGATGATATTGTTTATCATAATTTCTTCGATATCTCTATTGCAGTTTCTACACCGCGTGGTTTAGTTACACCAGTATTACGCGACACAGATCAATTAAGCATGGCCGGTATTGAAAATGGTATTCGTGCATTAGCGCTTAAAGGTCGTGATGGAAAGCTTTCAATGGCTGAAATGACTGGCGGTAACTTTACTATCACTAACGGTGGTGTTTTTGGTTCATTGCTTTCAACGCCTATCCTCAACTTACCGCAAGCGGCAATCTTAGGTATGCATAAAATCCAAGACCGCCCTATGGCAGTTGATGGAAAAGTTGAAATTCTACCTATGATGTACTTGGCATTATCTTACGATCATCGTTTAGTTGATGGTAAAGAGTCTGTTGGTTTCTTAGTAACAATCAAAGATTTGTTAGAAGACCCTACTCGTCTTCTTTTAGATATATAAGTAGATAGTTAACTTGATAGCTAAGTCGTTTTATTAAGAAAACGAGAGCAAAAAACTTAAGCTATAAAAATTTAGTTCCTCGACTATAGTATTTGCTCTAATGGCTACCGTCATTAGAGCGTTTATACTATAATCGAGATACTTTTCACGGGCAGACTCTCAGTACTTCTTAGAAGTGCAATTGACTGTCATTATTTACAGATAAATGGATAAAACACCATGAATTTGCATGAGTATCAAGCGAAACAATTATTCGCTGAATATGGTTTACCAGTTTCTGAAGGTTTCGCTTGCGATACACCTCAAGAAGCTGCCGAAGCGGCTGACAAAATTGGCGGCGATATGTGGGTTGTTAAAACTCAAGTACACGCAGGCGGACGCGGTAAAGCTGGCGGTGTTAAGCTAGTTAAATCTAAAGAAGAAATCAAAGATTTCGCTCAACACTGGTTAGGTAAGAACTTAGTTACTTATCAAACAGACGCTAATGGTCAGCCAGTAACTAAAATCTTAGTTGAAAGCTGTACTGACATCGCTAACGAGTTATATCTTGGCGCTGTTGTAGATCGTGCTTCACAAAGAGTTGTTTTCATGGCATCTACCGAAGGCGGTGTTGACATTGAGAAGATTGCTGAAGAGACTCCTGAATTAATTCACAAAGCTGAAATTGACCCACTAGTTGGCGCTCAACCTTATCAAGCACGTGAATTAGGTTTTAAACTTGGCTTAAACCCTACGCAAATGAAGCAATTTGTTAAGATCTTTTTAGGTCTTGCAAAAATGTTTGAAGATTGTGATTTCGCACTACTTGAAATTAACCCGTTAGTTATTACTGACGAAGGTAATCTTCACTGTTTAGACGGAAAAATTGGTATTGATGGTAATGCTATCTACCGTCAACCTAAAATGCGTGCTTTCCACGATCCATCTCAAGAAGATGAACGTGAAGCACATGCAGCACAATGGGAGCTTAACTATGTAGCTCTTGATGGTACTGTTGGTTGTATGGTTAACGGTGCAGGCCTAGCAATGGGTACTATGGATATCGTTAACTTACACGGCGGCAAGCCAGCTAACTTCTTGGATGTTGGCGGCGGTGCAAACAAAGAACGTGTTTCTGAAGCATTCAAAATCATTTTATCTGACGAAAACGTTAAAGCTGTTTTAGTTAACATCTTTGGTGGCATCGTTCGTTGTGACATGATTGCTGAAGGTATTATTGGCGCTGTTAAAGAAGTTGGCGTTAAAGTACCAGTAGTTGTACGTTTAGAAGGTACAAATGCTGAATTAGGTCGTGAAGTTCTTAAAAACTCTGGCTTAGATATCATTGCTGCTGAATCATTAACTGACGCTGCAGAAAAAGTTGTAGCCGCTGCGGAGGGCAAATAATGTCTATCTTAATTAACAAAGATACTAAAGTTATCTGTCAAGGTTTCACTGGTGGTCAAGGTACTTTCCATTCTGAGCAAGCGATTGATTACGGTACACAAATGGTTGGTGGCGTAAGCCCAGGTAAAGGCGGTCAAACGCACCTTGGTTTACCAGTATTCAATACAGTGCGTGAAGCAGTAGAAGCAACTGGCGCAACAGCAACAGTTATCTATGTTGCAGCTCCATTCTGTAAAGATGCAATCTTAGAAGCTATCGATGCAGGCATTGAAATTATCATCACTATTACTGAAGGTATTCCAACTTTAGATATGGTTGATGTTAAAGCTAAGCTTAACCAAACTGGCGTTCGCATGATCGGTCCTAACTGT
>NZ_JABSOV010000075.1 GCF_013215345.1 Colwellia sp.
TGCACCAGAATACCGCACCATAGCCGCATTGCTTGATCCTTTTGCATTAAACACCTTTGGTGAAATGACACGTTATTGGACCATGTTTGATAAAAATAATAGTGCCATTGAGTTAAGCGGCAGCTTATTAGAAAACCGCTTAATTTGGTTGGTTATTTCGGCATTTATACTGGCAGTCTTTGGTGGTTTTAGGTCTAAGGTACGTTTATCTAGCGCGACAGTAAAAAAACTCAGTAAAAAGGCACAAAAAAAAGCAGCACAGCAAACGCTAATGCAAAATGAAAAAATCCCTCAATTATTAAACAATAATATTGTCACTAAAAGTGCGGGTATTCAAACCGCTGCACATTTGCGCTTACGTATTATGTTTGAAATAAAACAAGTTGTATTCAGTGCACCTTTTGTCGTACTTGCCTTAATTACTATGGTTATGCTTATCTCAATACTTATGAGCTCTCTAGGCAGCTATGGCACGCCTAACTGGCCATTAACGCAAAACATGGTTGAGTTTATCGCTGGATCGACAAGTTTACTAATGATGATAGTACTGGCTTATTACAGTGCTGAAATTGTTTGGCGTGAACGTGATTCAGGTATGGGCGATATTGTTGATTCAATGCCGGTAAATAATATTACTTTTTGGCTATCTAAAATTATTGCCATTAGTTTGGTCTTAGCCTTGCTTTATATCTGTGGTATTGCGGTTACAGTTGTTAATCAGCTATTACAAGGTCATCAACAGATAGAGTTATCGCAATATATTATGCGCTTAGGTTACATTAATTTAGTGCCTATTATCTTAACTGCTGTTTTGGCCTTTTTCTTACAAGTGATCAGCCCAAATAAATATATTGGTATGTTGTTATTTGTATTATTTATAATCAGTTCAATGACATTAAGCAGTTTAGGTTTTAGTCATAATATGTTTCAATTTGGTGTTGCGCCGCCAGTATTATATTCGGATATTAATGGTTACGGGCACTTTTTAACCAGTCATCATTGGTATATGTTTTATTGGAGCGGTTTAACCTTAGTCTTTGCATGTTTAACTTATGCCTTATGGCATCGAGGGCCTGCGCAATCACTAAAAACACGTATTAAAAATATTTCTTATCACTTATCAACTTCTGGCAAAGCTATTATTACGCTAGGCTTAATTATTTTTATCGGAGCAGGCAGTGTTATTCACTACAATACTCGTGTACTTAATGATTTTGTTATTAGCGATGATTTAGATGATAACCGAGCGGCATATGAGCATAAGTACGTGAGTGAACTTAATGCGACTATTCCAGCCATTACTAAAGTACATGCAAAAGTTGATATTTATCCAAGTGAACGCCGTATTGAAGCGGTAGCCGAATTAAGCTTAACCAATACCAGCGACCAAGCAATCACTAGATTTTTGGTAACAAAACCTAACTATAGTAAACAATGGTCGGTTGAAATTGATGGTGGGTTTTTAGGTGAATTTGATGAGGAGTTTGATAGCGCTTGGTTTACTTTTACTCAACCACTATTGCCTGGTGAAGTACGTCAGGGCAAGTTAACCGTTACCCGTGCTCATCAAGGATTTAGTGAAAGCAATGGTGATTTTTCTTTAGTGCACAATGGTACTTTTATTGACAACTTCGCTTTATTTCCAAACTTTGGTTATCAACAGGGTTGGCAGTTACAGGATCGCCATAAACGTCGTCAACATGATTTAGCACCATTGCAGCGCGCTAATAAACTCGAAGATAAACGTTTTTATAATGAAAGTTTCTTTGGCAACGGTATTGGTTTTATTGAATTTGAAGCGACCATTTCAACGGTAGCCGATCAGTTTGCTATCGCGCCAGGTTACTTGCAAAGCGAAACATTGCAAGATGGTCGTCGTACTTTCCATTATAAAATGGATGCGCCTATGGTGAACTATTACTCTTTTATGTCGGCAAAATTAAGGTCTAAAAAGGAGCACTATAAAGGCATTGATATCGAGGTTTATTATTATAAAAATCACGCTGTGAACGTTGACCGTATGATGGAATCGGTACGTGATTCTATTGATTATTTTTCGGAAAACTTTGGTCCTTATCAGCACAAACAAATGCGTATTATTGAATATCCAGGTTATCGCAGTTTTGCACAAAGTTTTGCCAATACAGTGCCTTATTCGGAAAAAATTGGTTTTATTAGTGACTTACGCGATCCGAAAAATATTGATATTGCTTATTATGTTACCGCCCATGAAGTCGCCCATCAATGGTGGGCACATCAAGTTGGCGCGGCTAATGTACAAGGCAGTGCTATCTTGTCTGAAACCTTGTCGCAATATGGCGCCTTGATGGTGATGGAGAAAAAATACGGCCAGAATAATATGCGTAAATTTTTAAAGTATGAATTGGATTACTACCTTAGAGGACGCAGTGTCGAAGCTTTAGAAGAGATGCCTTTATACCGTAGTGAAGGCCAGCAATATATTCACTATAACAAGGGCTCTATCGTGATGATGGCACTTAAAGACAAATTAGGTGAGCAGCGTTTAAACAGCGCTCTACAAAACTTTCTTAATGAATTTAAGTATCAAAGTACGCCGTATCCAACCACCTTAGATTTGATGGCTTACCTTAACCAAGATACTAATGAGCAAGAAAATCGTTTTATTAGCAACTTGTTTGAGCATATTAGTCTGTATGATTTAAAAACTACCGATGTACAAGTTGTTGCAGTGGTTGATCTTGAAGATACTTTTGATGTGACCTTAACCATTGAAGCGGCACTTAAGCGCGCCGATGGGCAAGGTAAAGAAACCGAAGTTGATTTTAGTGATGCCATTGATATTGGTTTATTTAGTGCTGACCCTGAAGATCTCTCAGCCAAAGACTTTGTTTTATATTTAGCTAAACATGAAATTAAAACCGGTAGTAACGAAATCACCGTGCGGGTAAAGGGTAAACCTAAATTTGCTGGCGTAGATCCTTTTGTAAAATACATTGACCGAGATAGCGCAGATAATATTTTCCGGTTGTAACAAATAATGGTCAGCTAAACATAAAGTTAACTGATTATAGTGTTAAAACATGTAAAGCCTTGTGTAAAACTCTGTACAGAGAGTGATACACCAGGCTTTTTTCTTTATTTAACCCCTAACGCTATTTTTCTTAGCCGTAATTGCGTAGATTAGGGCACTTATAAAATATAACAATAATATTCTCCTTGAAAGTAAGGGTAACCTAAATTCAACGGATAATTTTTAAAGTGAATGCAAGAGAGTGAGGAAGTAAATGGGTGTTTCAAGAGGCGGCTTTAGCTCGCGTTTCGGTTTTATCATGGCTGCGGCAGGATCGGCTGTTGGCTTAGGCAATATATGGGGTTTTCCAACCCAAACAGCGAGTAACGGTGGTGCTGCTTTTGTACTGGTTTATTTGGTCTTGGCATTTTGTTTAGCTTACCCAGCTTTTATGGCTGAGCTATTAATTGGCCGTTATGGTCAAGCAAATGCGGTTAGCAGTATGCAAAAAATTGCCCGCAATACTTGGCAAAAACGCTTTGGTTTTGTTGTCGGCTTTGGCGGAATTATTTGTGCGGCACTTATTTTAAGTTTTTATGGCATTATCGCCGGTTGGATGATGTCTTATGCCCTTGAACCTTTAGCAAGGTTAGCGGGTTTAACTGACGTAGCTGACTGGTTGATCAATCACTCCCTTATTCGCAATATCCTTTTTACTGCGTTCTTTATGGGACTGACCATTTTAATCATTCGAAGTGGCGTTGAGCAGGGCATAGAGAAATGGTCAAAGCGCCTGATGCCTATGTTAATCGGTTTACTGATATTATTAATCATTTATGTTTTTACCCTTGAAGGCGCAAGAGAGGGCTTTAATGCCTATTTAAATCCTGATTTTTCTCGAGTATTAGAGCCTGATCTATTGATCAGTGCTTTAGGGCAAGCATTTTTCTCCTTGTCACTGGGTACCAGCGTGATGATTATTTATGGCTCTTATATTGCGAAGAAAGAAAACTTAGTGACTCTAGGCGCACAAGTAACCCTAATTGATGTCTCTATTGCCTTTTTAGCCGGCTTATTAATTATCCCATCTATGTATGTAGCACAGGCGCAGGGCGTAGCTATATTTGCCGAGGACGGCAGTTTAATCTCTGGCTCTAACTTGGTATTTACTGTTTTGCCGGCATTATTTTCGGGCATGGGCTTTGTTGGTTTATTTGTTGCTTTTGGCTTCTTTGTTTTAATGTCTATTGCGGCATTAACATCGAGTATTTCTATGCTGGAAGGACCGGTATCGTTTGCGGTAGAGCGTCATGATATACCACGTGAGCGAGCAACCACCTTTATTGGCTTAGGAATTTTAGTGCTAAGTATTATTATCGTGGTTAATTTAGAATGGATGTTAGATTTTATTGCCATTTTATCAACCCAATATGGTCAACCTATCATCGCCATGCTGTGTTGTGTTTTTGCCACTTGGATATGGCATAGAAGTGATATCTTGGCTGAAATTAAACAAGGTAATGATACCGCTGAACACAGTCTTTTTTGGAAGATTTGGCCTTGGTATACTAAGTTCGTTTGTCCGACAGCAATCGCCTTAGTATTTTGGCACTCCCTTTAACAGCCCCAGTTTGAAATTTATGCGGTCTGCTAAGTCGGAGTAACCGTGTGTTCATGTAGCAGACTACATGAACACACTCTGCCTTGTCTAAATACAAACATCTTGCTGTAAAGCTATTAAATATTGAAAATTTCTTAAAGCCTTGGCCAGTTTAACTGCCAAGGTTTTTTTATTGCCGCTAATTGCTCATTAAGCGCTTCATTAAGGTAATACTCGCCTTTAGTCGGTAGCGAAGTAAACTCAAACTTCTCACCTAAATAAGTAAACTTCAGTGCATAGGCATGTAAATAACCTCGGTCTGCTGGTGAGGTACTGTAATAAAGTGGGTCGCCAACAATGGGCGCGCCTATGCTCGCTAGTGCTACCCGTAATTGGTGGGTTTTACCTGAATGAGGTTTAAGTAGGTATAACCTTTGCTTGTTAGCAATACTGTAAGAAAAAAACTGAGTAATTGCCGGATTTTCCATAGTACGTAATAACTTAAACATGCCACGGCGACTTTTGTCCATATCACCTTTAATTAGACCCTGTTTTTTACTCGGTTTTTTATCCGCAATGGCAAGATAGTATTTTTCGATATCGTGATCATTAAAAAGCTGACCAAAGGTTTGTGCACAGGCTAGGTTTTTGGCAAAAATAACTAAGCCAGAAGTCATTTTATCTAAGCGGTGTACTGGGTAAAGTTCGGCATTCTTATTATGGCTTTGTATTTGCTGTTTTACTAAAGAGAATAGCCCTGAGCCGATATTACCTTCATCATGAAAATTCACGCCCGGTTCTTTATCAACCACAATGAAATCATGATGTTCTGTAATAGTTTTAAACATTTAAATTAACCGAAAAGACTTTATGTTTGCTATGATAATTCAATCATAAATATTTTACTCTTTTTACAGGATGTTATTTTGCGAAAATCTCTTCAAAGCCGCTTTTCTGCGCAGGTAATAAATAAATTTAGACTCTCAGCGATAGCCGCTAGTACGGCGTTATTATTTGCTTGTAGTAGTCAAGAAACAGCACAACTACCTACCGGCGTCACCCTGGTAGAAACCGTCGTTGCTGCGCAAGATACTATTAATATTCCTTTTAAAAAGTACCAATTAGCTAATGGCTTAACGGTTATTTTACATCAAGACAACTCTGACCCTTTAGTACATGTTGACGTTACCTACCATGTTGGCTCAGCCCGTGAACAGCTAGGTAAGTCCGGCTTTGCCCATTTCTTTGAACATATGATGTTTCAAGGCTCACAAAATGTTGCCGATGAGCAGCACTTTAAAGTGGTTACGCAAAGTGGCGGCGACTTAAATGGCACCACCAATTCAGATCGTACTAACTATTTTGAAACGGTGCCGAAAAACCAATTAGAAAAAATGTTGTGGCTTGAGTCTGACCGTATGGGTTTTTTACTTGAAGCCATCACTCCAGAAAAATTCGAGATACAACGTGCAACGGTAAAAAATGAACGTGGTCAAAATGTTGATAATCGTCCCTATGGTCGATTAAATGAAACCGTGAATCAAATGATCTTCCCACGTGAACATCCTTATTCATGGCCGGTTATTGGCTATATGTCAGATCTAGACCGCGGCACAGTAACCGATTTAAAAGAGTTTTTCTCTCGTTGGTACGGACCTAATAATGCGGTATTGACTATCGGTGGTGATATTGATGAAGCGCAAACCATTGCTTGGGTGAATAAGTACTTTGGTGCACTTAATGCTGGCCCTGCGGTAGAAAATATTGCTAAAAAATCAGTTTCCCTGACCGAGAATCGTTATTACTCGTTTAGCGATAATGTTTCTTTGCCACTGCTTTATATTAGTTTTCCAACGGTTTACGGAATGCATGATGATGAGCCAGCATTAGATGTCTTAGCTAATATTTTAGGTGGTGGTCCAACATCACTGCTTTATAAAAACTTAGTGAAGTCTGGAGTTGCCGTACAAGCCGGAGCGAGTCACCCATGTCGTGAATTAGCGTGTGGTATGAACTTCTTTGCTTTGCCAAACCCACAACAAGGTTTATCACTAGCAAAAATTGAACAAGTGATTAATGACACGCTAGTTGAATTTGAAGAGCGCGGTGTTAATGCCGATGATTTATTGAAAACCAAAGTAGGCATTGAAACTGGCACTATTTACGGTTTGCAAAGTGTTTCAGGTAAAGTCTCTAACTTAGCCCATTATCAAACCATGTTAGGTAATGCCAATTACACTGAACAACAAGTCGCTCGTTATAATAAAGTAACTAAAGCCGATGTTATGCGTGTATTTAAGCAATATATTCAGGGCAAGGGCGCGGCAGTTTTATCAATAGTGCCACACGGGCAAGAAGCGCTAGTAGCGAAAGAAAATAACTTTGCTCTGCCGGATGTCAGTAAGCCGCCGACACTGGCACAACTTGATACACCACTGATGAAAAATACCAGTGATTTTGATCGCAGTGTTATGCCAAACTCTGGTGCTAACCCACAAATTACCGTACCAAGTTTATGGCGTGAGACATTTGATAATGGCATTGAAGTTATTGCCACTAAAAACAGTGAAACACCAACGGTGAGTTTATTATTAAGCCTTGATGGCGGTGTCTTACTCGACTCAGTCGATAAAGCCGGCTTAGCGAGTTTAACCGCAGGTCTGATGAATGAAGGCACTACCTTGCACAGCAAAGAAGAGTTATCGAATGAACTCGCTAAACTTGGCAGTAATATTTCTATCGGTGCAGCTGGTCGTAATACTTATATCAAAGTTAACAGTTTAGTTAAAAACCTAGATGCGACGTTAGCGTTAATGAACGAAATGATGTTTAAACCAGCCTTTGCCCAAGAGGACTTTGATAGAGTTAAAAATCAGTTGATTCAAGGCTTAGAGCAAGGCAATAAAGATGCACGTACTTTAGCCAGTAGAGCATTAAAGCAAGTGACTTACGGTGAGAAAAATCGCTTTGGTTTAGCAGACAGTGGCACCATAGCTACGGTATCGGCGATATCACTTGATGATATCAAAGGCTTTTATCAAACTTACTTTTCACCGGCTAAAGCAAGCCTAGTGGTAGTAGGTGATATTGATAAAGCTGAGTTATTAGCGAAATTGTCGCCCTTGAAAGCTTGGCAGGGCAAGGATTACAGTATTCATGGTGATTATCAGTTCCCACAAGTAACGCCAAATAAACTTTATTTTGTGGATTTACCTAATGCCAGTCAATCGGTAATCAAGCTTTCTCGTCGAGCAATGACTTATGATGCAACCGGTGAACACTTTAAAGCAACGTTAATGAATTATCCGCTAGGTAGCGCGTTTAATAGCCGTATTAATTTAAACCTACGTGAAGACAAAGGTTATACCTACGGCGCTTCAAGTTACTTCTCGGCAGGTAAAACCCTTGGTCGCTTCAGTGCCGGCGCTAGTGTTAAAAAAGAGCATACCTATGATGCTATGCTTGAAATCGAAGCAGAGCTGAAAAATTACCAGCAACATGGCTTAACGGATGATGAGGTTACCTTTATGCGCCAAGCTATTTCACAAAATGAAGCGTTAAGTTTTGAAACGCCGAGTCAAAAAAGTGGTTTCTTAAGACAATTGTTACAATTTAATCTGCCGGTTAATTACGGTGAGCAACAAGGTGAAATTATCAAAAATATCACCCTAAAGCAGTTAAATGCTATTGCCGCAAAAGAATTAGCAAAACCTATGCAATGGATTGTCGTTGGTGACGGTCAAGTAGTTAAGCCACAATTAGAAAAGCTTGGTATTGAAGTGGTTGATTTAGAATTGGCCAAATAAAACCTTAGGTATAACAAATAAAGCCGAAATTTAATTACTAGGTATTGAAAAACATTAAAAGACCCCTTATTAATATCGTATCAATAAGGGGTCTTTTGTTTTAGACACTTAAACCCTTACTCGCTAAATACTAAATTAAGCTAATGGCTCTACTTAGCGCATTCGTATAGATAGGAATTATTTTGACACTCTCATTAACAGATTATATTGGCGCCTTTAGCCAAAGTGAAAATTTAGCTGCCGTTGCCGGTATTGGGCGCGGTATAGAGCGAGAAGCATTGCGCATATTGCCAGAAGGTAAATTATCTGAGCATGGTCATTATCATCAGTTGGGTTCAGCGCTGACCCATGGACAGATAACTACCGATTACTCAGAGACTTTGCTTGAATTTATTACCCCGGTAAGTTATTCACCAGAGCAAGCTATTGCCCAGTTACAAGACATTCAGAAGTACACCTTTGAGAATATTGAAGGAGAATTGTTATGGCCGATGAGTATGCCTTGTTTTGTTAATGATGCTGAAAAGATACCGCTTGCTCAGTATGGTAGTTCTAATATTGGTAAAATGAAGACGGTTTATCGTCAAGGGCTGAAAAATCGTTATGGCTCTATGATGCAAGTCATCTCAGGAATTCATTTTAACTTTTCATTTTCGCAAGATTTTTGGCAAGTACAACATAAGCTACATGAGACTGCAAAAATAGAGTCATCAGGTGAGCAGTCGATAGCGCTAGGTGACTTTATTTCAGAGCGCTATTTTTCTATCTTAAGAAATTATAAGCGTTTTTGCTGGTTGATCCCTTATTTATACGGTAGCTCTCCGGCGATCTGTGGTTCTTTTTTACAAGGTATAGAACATAAGTTACCTTTTAAAAAGTCACCTTTCGGCGCGCTTTACCTTGAATATGCCACTTCTTTACGCATGAGTGATTTAGGTTATACCAGCTCTGAGCAATCAAACTTGAAAATCTGTTACAACAACTTGGCAGATTATGTTGATGGAGTACAACAAGCGATTAAACTAAAATCTAAAGACTTTGCTGGTATTGGTATCAAGGTTAATGGTCAATACCAACAACTGAACGACAATGTACTACAAATTGAAAATGAGCTGTATGCACCTATTCGTCCTAAGCGAGTGGCTAAATCTGGAGAAAAGCCCTCTGTTGCGTTAGGAGAGCGTGGAGTGGAATACATTGAGGTGAGAGCTCTTGATGTTAATCCTTTTTCAGATACCGGTATTAGCATCGAACAAGTTCACTTTTTAGATATCTTCCTTACCTTTTGCGCTTTTGTCGATAATAAAGAGTTTGATTGCGCGGCACAAAAAATTCATGACTCGAATATGAATGAGGTAGTGTTACGTGGTAGAGACCCTGAGTTATTATTGTCTGATAGCAATAACCTAGGTGAAGTTAAACTTAAATCGGTTACTACTTGGGGTAATGAGATATTTGAGCAGCTGCAACTTGTGGCTGAGCTGTTAGATAAGGCTTACCAAACCAGTAATTACAGTGCCGCTATTGTTCGTGAGCAAGCTAAAATTAATGATGCTAGTTTAACGCCTTCGGCGCAGCTAATATTGGCTATTCAAGAGCAGAGTTTATCAAGCTATGCTTTAGATAAAGCCAGTCAATACCAACAACAGGCGAAAGCTCGCGATTACCAGTTTTATAACCAAGCCTTCTTTGACGTAAGTGTGCCAGTTTCTCATCAAGCGCAAGCTGAAATTGAAGCAGGTGACGTACTAAATTTCGATGAGTTTTTATCTGACTATTTCGCTTAATAGACAAAGGTGAGGTGTCGAGTAAACTATTACTAGGGAAACCAGAAAGGTACAAATAAAAAAAGCGCGTCAAGTTGACGCGCCGGTTATCTAAGCAAACAATACTTAAATTAAATGAAAGCAATCCAGGGAAGAATGTTTCAATAGTTAAGACGCTTTAACATACGATAAGTTCACTTTATTTAAAAACTATTTATATTCATTAAGTTCATCCGGATAAAAACTGCCATAGTTTGATTCATTACCTAGAGCGCAGTAGACTACTACTTCCCCTTTTAGAACGCCCTGAAGCTTGTTTTAGCGATGAAAATGGCTAAAGCGAATACGTACAAGTGATAGTGGAATAATAAGGCTGTTACGCTTACAGGGTCTATTATTAAACCTTATACCCATTCCGTTAAATTATTACCCACTTTTGCGGGGTAAAATACGTCAAGGCGGCGTTGCTCTCAATCACACACGCCAGATAATGCTCAATCAAGCACCTTGCTTTGATTTGTTTTTCCGGAGCACAACAAGATCATAAACTTAATGAAACGGTATTAATGATGGCGGAATAACATAGCTGTTATTCACTATTGCTAAATTTAAGACAAAAAAAAGCGCCAAACTAAAACTAGAAGGCGCGTAAAACATGAAACACTAAGGGAATAACATAACTGTTTAGTAAGAGTGTCACTTTAAGGTTTAGTTCAAATTACTTTTATTTATTATTAAATAATTTTATCAGTTAACTTAAAGATGATAAATTTACTCGCAATAACTGCCATTGGTTAAGTGTTTCTGGCATTATCAATGGCAGATTTAAATAACCGTTATTTGTATATGCCTTCATGTAAAAAGATCTTAATAACTGCTGCAGGTGTTTTATTGCTGGCAAGTTGTGCAACACCACCTCCTAAAAATCCTGAAAATATTTGTGAAATATTTCGCGAACACCGTGATTGGTACTTTGCCGCTAAAGATGTTCGTGAGCGCTGGGGTGTGCCTATACATGTGCCTATGAGTATGATGTATCAAGAAAGCTCTTTTCGTCATAATGCCATCCCACCAAGATATTACCTCTTTGGTTTTATTCCTTGGGGCCGGGTGAGTAGCGCATATGGCTATGCTCAAGCTAAAACCATGACTTGGAAAGACTACGTGCGGGAAACAGGCAATTCAGGTGCTGATCGCGATGACTTTGATGATGCCATTGATTTTATGGGCTGGTTTATTTTTAAAACCCAAAAAGTTAATGGTGTTTCTAAATGGGATGCATATAACCAGTACTTAAATTACCATGAAGGTTGGGGTGGCTTTAAGCATAAAAGCTATAAGAAAAAGCCTTGGTTAGTTAAGGTGTCTCGTAAAGTGGATAACCGAGCTAGGCGTTATAGTAGTCAATTAAAGAGCTGTGAAAAAGATCTCGATCATGGTTGGTTATGGCGATTATTCTTTGGCTAAAGTAAATCATTGCATATTAGTTATGCAGGCTAATTTTTACCAGCTTAGATCTAGTAATGATCATAAACACAGTGCCATAAAGATTGTCATTTTCTTCTTTTTACAACGAAAAAGCGCTAAGGCTAGCTGTGATAATAGCTTCAGCAATAGCTAGCGTTTTAAGAAGAAAAATAGAAAATAAAGACTGTTTTTTTGTTAAATAGTTGTTGATATAACAAAGTGCTGCTACTGATAGGGTTGGCTATTGTTATCCACAGAAATTGTGGAAAGCTGAATGAGGTTATTCGAAAGCCCTATTCTGTGGATAACTTTGTGGTTAACTTTGTTACTGTTTAATTATTCGTCTTCGGGGTTATCATCAATAAAATGCTCAGGCATTACCCGTACTGTTTTTATCATATTGCCTGCCACATCAATGATTTCTACAGGGTAGCCTGAAATTCGCAAACTAATATTACTCTGTGGAATCTCTTCTAAGTATTCGATAATCAAGCCATTAAGAGTTTTAGGTCCATCTGTGGGCAATTGCCATGACATCTCTTTATTAATATCACGAATACTGGCACTAGCATCGACTAAATAGCTGCCATCTGGCTGCAAGGTAACTTCATCACTGGTGGGTGGCGTCATGGTGGTGGTGAAATCACCAACAATTTCTTCAAGAATATCTTCCAAAGTAACTAAGCCCTGGATATCACCGTATTCATCAACCACTAAGCCCAAGCGTTCTTTAGCATGCTGAAACTTTAATAGCTGAATATTTAATGGTGTGCCTTCAGGAATAAAATATAATTCACGAACCGCTCTAAGTAATGTCGCCTTAGTAAATTGGTTTTTGGATAGAAGCTTTAATGCGTCTCTGGCATGTATATAACCGACAACATCATCTATGCTATCTCGATAAAGCAGCACTCGAGTATGGTTTGATTGAGTAAGTTGCTTCTGTATTTTTTTCCAATCATCGTTAACATCTATACCTACTAATTCATTGCGGGGAATCATGATGTCTTCAACCGAGACCTTTTCTAAATCTAAAATGCTTACTAGCATAGCTTGGTCGCGCTGATGCAATAGCGCACCTGATTCGTTTACTACCGTTCTTAATTCTTCACTACTAAGACTATGTTGCTCTCTTTGTTCGGCATTAATACCTAAAAGCATCAAGAAACTATTGGTTATCCAGTTGACCACGACCACTAGAGGGAAGAGTAGTTTAAGTAATAAGCTTAAAATTATTGAACTCGGGAAGGCCACTTTTTCCGGGTACAGCGCTGCGAGCGTCTTAGGGGTGACTTCAGCAAAAATTAGGATTACTAAGGTCAATACTACGGTGGCAATTAAAATGCCCATGTCACCAAATAGGCGTAAACCTATTACCGTGGCAATAGCCGAGGCTGCGATATTAACTAGGTTATTACCAATGAGAATTAAACCAATAAGGCGGTCAGGGCGTGCAAGTAATTTACTGACTCGCTTAGCACCTTTGTGCTTTTGTTTTTCGAGGTGACGTAATCGATATCTATTCAATGACATCATGCCGGTTTCAGAGCCTGAAAAATAGGCAGATAAAACGATTAAGACGCCAAGAATGGTAAAGAGCATCTGGGTGGATATACTGTCCAAAAAGGGAATTTCCTTTAGCTAAAGTAAAAGTTAAAAATTAAAATAATGATGTAACACTGCTAGCTTATACCCGTTACTAATCAAGATGCAAGGATCAGAGTGTATGAGCTATTACATTATAAGTAACAGCAACGATGAGGTGATGTCGTTCAAGCGCTTATTTGATGGGATAAAGTCACTTTATACCGCGTTAAATAATTAAAGTATAGAGTGACTTAGCTTAATCTATTTCTCTTGCCTAAAGTCATTTTAAGTCTCACTGAACCCCAGCACTTTGCATGGTAGCGGGTATTTACCAGCTGTGGCATTGCGACAAGGGTAGGGGGAATAGTGGTTATTTATAAAATGAATTCTTTAACCAAGCGGCTACCAAAGTAAGCTAATGTCAGTAAGCCGCTGGCACTAATCATTAACGCCAAGACTCGGTGACCACGCCAACCTTTTTCAAAGTGTCCCCAAAGAATAAGGCAATAAATAGCAAAAGCTAGCAGTGATAGTACAGTTTTATGAGCATTTTCTTTCGCTAGAAAGTTATCAAGGAAAGCAAAGCCAATGACTTCACTAACAAATAGAATAGCTGTACCTACGGTTAAGATACTAAAAAGTTGCTTCTCTACTTGCATAAGAGGTGGTAAATGAGCGACAGCAGTCAAGTTTTTATTTTTGAGTTTTAAGTTGATGTAAGTGACTTGAAAGGCAAATAAGGTTGCAATAATGAGAATGCAATAAGCAATTAAGGCAAAACTGATATGGCTCAATAAAATGACTTTCTCTACCACCAATGGAATGGAGTCAATGGGCGGAAGAAAGATGATGACTAATTGCCATAAGCCGGTAAAACCATAGACCACGGGTAGCAATAAATTCACTTTAAAGCGCAGCGCCACCAGAGTAATCACCATTGTGATAACTAAGCTGACTAAGGAAATTACATTGGGTAAGTTAAAGTTGATACTGTTTTGGGAGAAGAATAATAAGGCATCATTAAAGCCATGTACCGTGATAGCAGCAGTAGCTAAACTTAATACTAAAGTGATATTCGGTCCTTTAGGATGAAATAATCGTGTAACGATTGCTAACGTAGCAAGTATATAAAGCACAAAAGCTAAACTTGAACCTATAACCAAAAAATCCACTAATTAACCCCTAAAACAACGGAACATATCCATTAAAAAATTGATTCTATCAGATAAAATCTCCTGCGCCATGTGATTCGTGCAAAGTATTGACTTAAATTAAAGAAAGCCAAAGGATATTTTATTCACAAGCTACTCAGTGCTTTAATTGATAATAGCTAATGAATCTAGTGCGCTTAGGTATTAAAAATTCACTTTTATCAGTACTAAATCACTTGCGGCACTATCTGCTGTCGCATCTTAGGGATATTTGGGTATAATAGCAGCATTAACCTCACCTATATTTCGCTGTTAGAGTATTTCATGTTTGACAATCTTTCCGATCGCTTAAGTAAAACGCTTAAAAACATTAGTGGCCGTGGCCGTTTAACCGAAGACAATATTAAAGATACCCTGCGTGAAGTACGTATGGCATTACTTGAAGCCGATGTCGCTTTGCCCGTTATTCGTGAATTTATTGCTAAAGTAAAAGAGCAAGCTGTTGGTACTGATGTTTCTAAAAGTCTCTCCCCAGGTCAAGTTTTTGTCAAAATTGTACAGAAAGAACTTGAATCAGCCATGGGTGAAGTCAACGAAGGGCTTGATTTAAAAGCGGCGCCACCAGCTATCGTATTAATGGCTGGTTTACAAGGTGCGGGTAAAACCACTTCTGTTGCTAAATTGGCAAAGTTTTTAACCGAACGTGAAAAGAAAAAAGTATTAGTTGTCAGTGTCGATGTCTATCGTCCAGCAGCGATAAAACAGTTGGAAACCTTAGCCGACGAAATTAATGTTGGTTTTTTCCCAAGTGATATCACGCAAAAACCCATTGATATCGCTACTGCCGCTATTGATCATGCGAAGAAAAACTTCTTCGATGTATTAATTGTTGATACTGCCGGCCGTTTACATATCGATAAAGCCATGATGGCCGAGATTCAGCAACTTCATGCCGCTATCAACCCAGTAGAAACTCTTTTCACTGTTGATGCTATGACAGGTCAAGATGCAGCGAATACTGCTAAGGCCTTCAATGATGCCTTACCATTAACCGGTATTATCTTAACCAAGACCGATGGTGATGCTCGCGGTGGTGCAGCGCTCTCTATTCGTCATATTACCGGTAAGCCAATCAAGTTTATGGGTGTCGGTGAAAAAATTGAAGCGCTAGAGCCATTCCATCCTGACCGTATTGCCTCACGTATCTTGGGCATGGGTGATGTGCTTTCACTTGTTGAAGAAATAGAACAAAAAGTTGATAGAAAACAAGCTGAGAAATTAGCTAAAAAAGTTAAAAGTGGTAAAGGTTTTAGCTTAGAAGATTTCCGTGACCAGCTTGTGCAAATGAAAAGCATGGGCGGCATGATGGGCATGATGGATAAACTGCCGGGCATGGGCAATATGTCTGATAAAATCAAAGATCAGATGGATGATAAAATCACCGTGCGTATGGAAGCCATTATTAATTCTATGACACCGGGCGAACGTGAACGTCCTGATATTATCAAAGGTTCTCGTAAGCGTCGTATCGCTGCCGGCTCTGGTACTCAGATCCAAGATGTTAATAAGATGCTCAAGCAATTTGCTCAAATGCAAAAAATGATGAAAAAAATGTCAGGTAAAGGCGGCATGAAGAAAATGATGCGCAGCATGCAAGGTATGATGCCACCAGGTGGTATGGGCGGTGGCGGCGGTATGTTCGGCCGTTAACCCTCACATTTTATAATGTTAAGCTAAATACTTATCTATTCTAATAAAGGTCGCATTCGCGGCCTTTTTTATTTTCCGTACATAAAAGAGGAAAATAAAAACAGTAAATAAAACAGTCAATTTAAGTCGCAATAAATGCAATTATAACCAAACTACAATGGTCCTCATGCCAAGTATGATGCGCTATGAAGACAGTACGCTGTCGGCGGTATGAACGGCCGTTAATCTTCACTATTTCTAATCTAAGCTAATTAGTTAACTCCGCTTTAAAAGGTCACATTCGCGGTCTTTATTATTTTATCTCGATTAAATTTTTGGCTTTATTTGCCTATTTGTAACTTTCTTTGCTATAAATCAATAAAAGTAACATAAACTCACATCTCTATGAGATTTATTCGCATTTGTGTTTAACTTTGTGTATTATGCGGGCAATTAAAATAATACAAAATAGCTCTAGTCTACATGTTATCACTCAATATTTAACGTTGAGTAACATATTTCGGCACTTATGAGCTCAATTGGAGTAGTAATGAAATTTCAAAGAAAAGCACTCGCTATAGCCGTAATGGTAGCAACCTCAACGTTAAGCGCTTGTTCAAGTGACGATGTCAAAGAAATAATTAACGACAAAATAACTAAAATAGAATTATCAAGTAACTCAGTTGATGAAAATTCAAAAGGTGCTGAAGTTGGCTCTATCTCTACAGATATTTTAGATTCAATAAAATCATTTACTTATTCAACAGACAATGAAAATTTTGTTATTTCGGGTAATACGTTAAGCCTAGCCGCTGAATACTCATTTGATTATGAAAAAGAACAAACAGTAGATGTTAATATTACAGCTACTGATAGTAGCGGTACTGCTGTTACAAAGGCACTAACCATTGAAGTAAATGACTTACTTGATTACTACGGCTTTATGAGCAAAGTAGGCGATACCACTCAATCAAGTGTTTCTTACGGCGGGCAGGTTACTCGTCATGCGCTAATTGCCGAGCTTAAACATTATATCGGCAAAGGTGGTTTACAAGCTGATATTGATGGTAATAATTTTGCTGATAAAGATTCGGTTATAGCTAAACTTAATAGCTTTTATAATAGAGGCGGTGATATAGAAGCTGATCGTGATAGTTCTTGGGATGGTTTTGCTATTACCTTTGCGGGTGAAAATGCCAAGCAAACCCTTTTTAGTGAACTAGGTAGTTATAAAAGCTTGAAAGATAAGGTAGCAGGCAATGATGCTTCTGGTCAGCATAAAGAATGGAATAACGGCGCTTTTGCAGGTTGGGGAATTAAAGGTTCAATTACACCACATGGTTTAATTGCACATTACTTTGACCAATTAGCTGACAACGCTGTAGCTGTTATTGGTGGAGCCGTTCGCGTAGATCCAATTACGGGTGGTGCAATTCCAGTATATGTTAGTGAAAACGGTACAGACTTAAACCAACTGGTACAAAAATTCTTGTTAATGTCAGTGACTTACTCACAAGCTACTGATGATTACCTAGATGAAAATAAAGGTTTAGCGACTGATAATATTGATAAAGATAAAGGTACTAAAGATTACACCAAACTTGAGCATCAATTTGATGAAGGTTTTGGCTACTTTGGTGCAACACGTGATTACTTAGCCTATAACGATAATGAAATTGCTGGTAAAGTTAAAGTTGCTGAAGATGGTCGTAGTGATTGGAATGGTCAACACGATACTGATGGTGATGGCAAGATTGATTTAATGTCTGAGAAAAACTTTGGTAACTCAGTAAATGCTGCTAAGCGTGATCGCGGTACTGCGGCTAACGCCAAGCCAACTGATTACACCAAACAAGCGATGGAAGCATTCTTAAATGGTCGTAAGTTAATTAATGACAAAGCGGGTTTTGCATTAACTGAAGCAGAAATGACTGAGTTATTAGGTTACCGTGATGCTGCCGTTAAAGCATGGGAAAATGCTGTAGCCGGTACAGTCATTCATTATATTAATGATTTAGATGCGGATTTAGCTAAGCTTGATTCTGCTGATTTTAGCTTTACTGATACAGCTAAGCATTTCTCTGAATTAAAAGGCTTTGCTTTAGGTCTACAGTTTAACCCGTATTCACCAATAACTGATGCACAGTTCGAACAAATGCACACATTATTAAAAGATGCGCCAGTTTTAACTGGGGATGTTACAGCATATCGCGCAGACCTTATTAAGGCACGTGATATTCTACAAGCAGCATTAAGTTTTGATGCTGATAACGTTGCTGGTTGGTAAACGTTTATTGCTAGCCTAGAGCATTAAAACTCAAGGCTAGACAATTAAAATTTTAAACAAAGCTTGAACATGGATGTTGTTCGAGCTTTGTTGCGTTTTAAGCATTAATAAGTCAAAAGGTAATTAGCATAAGTATGCAAAGGCTAATTGTTGTAAAAGTTTAGGTAATCTAAAGGTAAAGTTAAGGTAAATAAATCATGAAGTACGCTAAAGCACTATCCTTGAATAAAAAGCTAATTTCCGTCGCACTCGCCTCTGTATTTATTGTTAGCGCTTGTGGCGAAGACACCAGCAGCAGTAGTGGCGAGGGTTTTAATAACAGCCAAGACACGAATACTGATTTTGACCAAGGTAAGTTAATTGCCAGTATCGTTGATAAGGTTATTACCCCAAGCTATCAACAGTTCTCAACAGTGGCTGCAGCGCAGCAACAAGCGATCAATAGCTACTGTGAACAAGAAGTCGCATTTTCCTTAGGTGATAGTAGTGCTGAGCTGGTTAGTGACGCAAAATCGTTGGCAGTAGAAAGCTGGCGCATGGCGATGAATTCCTGGCAACAAGCCGAAATGATGCAATTGTCTCCTTTACTCATTGGCGACGGCGCTTTACGTAATAATATTTATTCATGGCCAACACAAAATACTTGTGGTGTTGACCTTGATGTAACTTACTTTAAAGCGGGCAGTGTTAATGGCCAACCTTACAATATCGCTACGCGAACAGCCTCACGTAAAAGTATGGTCGCCTTAGAGTACTTACTTTTCAATGATAACCTTGCTCACTCTTGTACTGGTTCAACAAAACCGGACAGCTGGGATAATCAAACAGAACAATACCGTAAAGTTGCCCGTTGTGAATTTTCTAGTGAAGTGGCCAGTGATATTGTAAATAACGCTGATGAGCTATTAACTGCTTGGTTAGGCAGTGATGGTAATGGTGGTTATGCCGCTAAACTTAAAAGCGCAGGCACTGTCGGCAGTGATTTTGCCACGCAACATGAAGCAGTAAACAAATTAAGTGATGCAATTTTTTACCTCGATAAATACACCAAAGATGGCAAGTTAGCGAAACCGCTAGGATTGTTTGCCAATGAATGTGGTGCACAAGCTTGTCCCGAGGCCGTTGAGTCAAAATATGCTAACCACTCGATTACAAATATCACTAATAACTTACAAGCGCTGAAAATGTTTATGCAAGGCAGTTTAACTGCCGATGAAGTAGATGCCTTGGGTTTTAGTCATTACTTAATTGATGTTGGTGATGAAGTTACCGCTAACATCATTAATGAGCATGTAGAACTGGCTCTAGAGGATACTAAAAATTATCAAGCATCACTTGCGACAACATTAGCAACAGACTCTGATAAAGCCTTGGCAACCCATGGCGAGGTAAAAAACATTACCGATAAACTAAAAAGTGACTTTATTACCAGCTTAGCTTTAGAGCTGCCAAAGACCTCTGCTGGAGATAATGATTAATAATGACTAATTCGACAAAAAAATTCACCCTGTCAACGACAGCACTGGCGCTGTCAATTGCACTATCTACCAGCTTAATACCGCTATCAAAAGCAATAGCTGCGGATGAAACCAATAACAAAGCTTCAGGCAATAATGCTCAAACAACTGCGGCGGCAAGTAATATTAATGAAATTGCTGATGGTATCAGCAATAAAGTTGATTTTATTGAGCGTATTCAAATTATTGGCCGCGGTGACAAGTTAAGAACTGAATGTGGTTCAGCCACGTTAATTGGTGAAGCAGAGTTAGAAAAATTCAAGTTTGATGATATTAACCGTGTGCTTTATAACGTGCCCGGTGTCAATATTCGTGAAGAAGATGGTTATGGTTTAAGACCTAATATCGGCTTTCGTGGTGCGACTCCTGAGCGTAGTAAAAAGATTACCGTAATGGAAGACGGTATTTTAATCGGCCCCGCACCGTACTCCGCTCCAGCAGCTTATTACTTTCCTATGATGTCGAAAATGACTTCTATAGAAGTATTTAAAGGCCCTGCGGCAATAAAATATGGTCCAAATACCGTTGCTGGCGCATTGAATATGACAACACGTGCTGTGCCTGATGCCCAAGAGGGTATGATAGATTTGTCAGCTGG
>NZ_JABSOV010000076.1 GCF_013215345.1 Colwellia sp.
GTACATGCGATCAATTATACAATTATTTAAAAAATATAATTGTTTTAATAAATATAATTTCAAACTTAAAGTAACAGGAAAGTAGTATGTCTCAAGCAAGTGCACGCCACCTTTTAGTGGATACAGAAGAACAATGTTTAGCCTTGAAAACAGAAATTGAAGCAGGTAAAGACTTTGCTGAAGTAGCTAAAGAGCATTCTAACTGCCCTTCTAATGCCCAAGGTGGTGATTTAGGTAGCTTTGCTCCTGGCCAAATGGTTCCTGAGTTTGATAAAGTTGTTTTTTCAGCACCTTTAAATACAGTACAAGGCCCAGTAAAAACGCAGTTCGGTTACCACTTATTAGAAGTTACTGAACGTAGCTAAATAGCGTGTTAAGCGAGGTATGTAAAAGGCCAAGCTTAAATAACGCAAATAAAAAAGCCGCAATTCATTGCGGCTTTTTTGATGCTGTTTTCTGTAATAGTCTGCTAGGTAAAGTCTTAGCTAAAAGTTGCCTGCATAATCCAGAAGAACAGAATTGATAGACCTGCACCTATAGGTAAGGTGATAACCCAAGAAACAACAATGTTTCGTACCACACCTAAGTTAATGGCCGCAATACCACGTGCCATACCTACACCTAACACAGCACCAACAAGTGTTTGTGTTGTTGAGATAGGTAAACCAGCGCCAGAGGCGATAACCACAGTACTGGCAGCAGCTAATTCAGCAGCGAAACCACGACTTGGCGTAAGGTGAGTGATACCTTGGCCGATAGTGGCAATTACTTTATGTCCAAACAGTGCCAGACCAGCAACAATACCAAAACCACCTAAAGGTAGAATCCACCAAGCAATAGCTGATTTAGCGGCAATTTCGCCATTATTTTCAACAATACTGACTACCGCAGCTAATGGGCCAATGGCGTTAGCAACATCATTTGAACCGTGAGCAAAAGCCATAGCACAAGCGGTAATTATCATTAATACTGCAAATACTTTTTCAACATTGACGTAGTGCGCTTCTTTGGCAAGCGTTTCGTCAAATTTCAAGCGATTAATAAATATTTTACCTATGATTGCCACAATAACAGCAACAATAATTGCTAGGTAATAACCACCCGCGCCTTTAATTTCAAGCGTGACAATACCAAGATCGACACTCTCTAAACCTATGTGCTTGAGACCTTTTTTGATGGTAACCAGTGATAATACAAAACCGGCCAAGAACATATACGCAGGAACCCAGCGCTTAGCTTGTTGCAAGGGTTTATCAGTATCAAAAATTAATTTTTGCGCACTGTTAAAGATAATAAAAGCGATAATACCTGAAATAAGTGGCGTGATTACCCAACTACCAACAATACCAAGTACCTTACCCCACTCAACAGCATCAGTGCTTACGCCTACCGCAGCGAAACCGACAATAGCACCAACAATTGAATGAGTAGTAGATACTGGCCAGCCAAGAGCTGAGGCAATAAGTAACCAGGTAGCAGCAGCAAATAGTGCTGAAATCATGCCATAAACAAGTAGCTCTGGCGTATCAATAAAGTAACTGGCATCAATGATGCCTTTACGTATGGTTGATGTTACTTCACCGCCGGCAAGGTAAGCACCAGCAAATTCAAAAACCATCGCTATAATAATGGCTTGTTTAATTGTTAAGGCTTTAGAACCAACAGAGGTTCCCATAGCATTGGCAACATCATTAGCACCAATGCCCCATGCCATAAAGAAGCCAACAACAGCAGCGATGAGAACAAATGTGCCGCCTGAGTTAAGTATAATTTCCATCAGTTAAGCCTTATTTTCTAGCAAGAAGTATTTCTAAACGTGCACCTACACGTTCAGCAAGGTCGGCTAAGTCACCAACCCAATCAATAATTTGATATAAGAACATTACATCAACTGGATTCAAATCCTTTTCAATCGCTAATAAATTTTTACGCAAAGTAATTTGCAAGCCATCAGTATCATCTTCGATAGCGTCTAACTGGTTGATCATTTTTTCAACCAAGACAACTTCACGACCACGAAAGCCGGTTTCTAATAAGTCATCTAATTCGTTAATCGCTTCTGCTGCTTTTTCAGTAGCATCAAGACAACGCTCTAGGTAAACAGAAAACTCGGCTTGTAAACTTTCAGGTACTTCAAGCTTACGCCCTAATACGCGACCAGCGATATCCTTTGCTTTGTTAGCTATTTTGTCTTGTTGGGTAAGAAGTTCAAGTAAGTCAGCTCTATCAACTGGCATAAATAAGCCACCTGGTAACTCTAAACGTAATTGACGTTTTAAGGCATCTGCATCTTGCTCTAACTTAGACAGTTTACGACGAACTTTTGCCGCTTCACTCCAGTCTTTTGCAACACATGCATCAAAAAAGGGGATAAGTTGTTTACTACATTTTACAACTATTCGAATATGTTTTTCTAAGGGTTTTATTGGTGATTTTGCAAATACACCTAAGATTGTATTTCTGGCCATAAGTATGTTTCCAGTAAGTATAACTCTCGTCATTGCTATTCGCCGCGGATAGTAACCCATTTAACTTCTAATGTTAAATGCTAATATCAGCTTAAATGGTTGCCTTTATTAGCTAACCACGACAGTGTAAATTTTTATTAGCTAAGCACTGACATAGTACTTAGCTAATCTATTGAATTTAAAGTTTTTAATTATTCACCATGATTAAAATTGCTTGGTGATTTATTAATGATTGTTTAGAGATTTTTCATGTCTTCTGCTGTCGTATGGCGAACAACTTTGCCTTTAACAAAGTAAATAATGTATTCACAAATATTTTGACAACGATCACCGATACGCTCTAACGCTCTAGCTGACCAAATAACCGTCATAATTTGCGGAATTGAACGTGGGTCTTCCATCATATAGGTCATTAATTGACGGATCAGTGCTTCATATTCACGGTTAATTTTGTCATCCATTTGATGTATCTTAATAGCAGCATCACAATCCATGCGGGTAAAAGCATCAAGACTGGCTTGTAAAAATTCCAAGACTCGTCGACCTAAATTATCTAAATTCACTAGTAAGTCCTGCTGCGAGGAAGAAAAATTTTCCAGAGCAACTCGGGCTATTTTCTCAGCTTCATCACCAATACGCTCTAGATCTGTAATGGTTTTAACGATCGCCATAATTAAACGTAAATCACCAGCTGCAGGTTGGCGTTTAGCAATGATACGCGTGCACTCATCATCAATACTCACCTCATAGGCATTCACTTGATAATCATTGCTTAAGACTTCCTTGGCCAAGGTGACATCAGTAGTATCCACTGCAGCTAGTGCATCAGTTAACTGTTTTTCAACCAAGCCGCCCATATGCATAACATTATTAATAACGCGTTCTAAATCTTCATTGAATTGGCCAGAAATATGACGACCTATTTGTAAATTATCCATTGGATGTCCTTTTATAAGTATGTTCTTGCATACTTTATCTAGTGATTACTAGTGAGTTTAGAATAAATCACTAGTAGGCTACTACCAGAGATTTAGCCATAACGGCCGGTAATATAATCTTCAGTTTTCTTTTTCAGCGGCGTGGTAAATAAAGTATTGGTATCACTGTACTCTATTAAATCACCCATATACATAAATGCCGTTTGATCAGAAACCCGTGCAGCTTGCTGCATATTATGCGTAACAATAACGACAGTAAATTGCTTTTTAAGATCATTAATTAACTCTTCAATGACCAAGGTCGAAATGGGGTCAAGTGCTGAAGTCGGCTCATCAAGTAGTAGCACCTCTGGTTGAATAGCAATAGCACGAGCAATTACTAAGCGCTGCTGCTGACCACCAGAAAGACCTAAAGCGCTTTCATGTAACCTATCTTTTACTTCATTCCAAAGCGCAGCACTGCGTAATGACTGCTCAGCAGCCTCATCCAGTCTTCTACGATTATTTTCGCCCATAATACGTAAACCATAGACAACATTTTCATAAATAGTTTTAGGAAATGGATTAGGACGCTGGAATACCATACCTACTTTTCGTCTTAACTCAGCAACATCAACATGTTTGTTATAGATGTTATTGCCATGTAAGTTAATTTCGCCACTGATATGACAATCATCAACTAAGTCGTTCATGCGGTTAATACAACGTAACAAGGTGGACTTACCACAGCCACTTGGCCCAATAAAGGCAGTAACCTGCCCCTTAGGAATCGACATGGTAATATTATTAAGTGCCTGTTTTTTACCATAGTATAAATTTAATTTATTAATATCTAAGGCAACTTGCTCTGGTGATAAATTATTTAAATCTAACGGCGTTTTAATTAAAGGCTCTGAGCCAGTAGCTAATGCTTTTGGGCTAATAGAAATCATAATAGGTTTTCTCTAATTACTTTTCATTGATCATTGTTTAGTAAAACTAATAAGTCATTAAAATTACTCATTTCAAATGACTCATTGTGAATTTTTTATTTAATAAAATTAGTGCTCTAACATTTTATATTTTTCACGTAATCTATTACGTATTGAAACGGCGGTCATATTCAAGGCAACAATAATGCTTACTAAGAGTAAGGCTGTTGCAAAAACCAACGGTCGCGCGGCTTCTACATTTGGACTTTGGAAACCGACATCATAAATATGAAAACCTAAATGCATAAACTTGCGATCTAAATGTAAGAAGGGAAAGTTACCATCTAAGGGCAAATTAGGCGCCATTTTCACTACGCCGACCAACATTAGCGGTGCTACTTCCCCTGCTGCTCGGGCAATAGCTAAAATAATTCCGGTCATAATAGCAGGACTGGCAATAGGTAAAATAATACGCCATAAGGTTTCAGCCTTCGTGGCGCCCAGTGCCAATGAGCCGTAACGCATCTCCAATGGAATACGTGACAAACCTTCTTCGGTGGAAACTATTACCACAGGTAAGGTCAATATTGCCAGTGTTAGTGAAGACCATAATACACCTGGTGTACCAAAAGTTGGGCTAGGTAGGTTTTCTGAGTAAAACAATTGATCCAGTGAACCACCCACCATATAGACAAAGAAGCCTAAACCAAATACGCCATAAACGATAGACGGCACACCGGCCAAGTTAATAACCGATATGCGTAACAGCTTAGTAAAAGCATTTTTACCCGCATATTCATGTAAGTATATCGCCGCGATAACGCCCAAAGGTGAAACGATGACTGTCATCAACAACACCATAAGCACAGTACCAAATATAGCAGGAAACACCCCGCCTTCGGTATTCGCTTCGCGCGGATCTTCAATGATGAATCCCCCAATCTGGCTAAAGAATGTACTCACTTTTTCAAGGAGGCTAAGTTGATTATTAAAGGTCACCTTAAGAATGTATTCAAAGTTAATGGTCACAAGTTGACCATCCATAGCACGCATCACTATATGGTCACGGGATATTTCTTCTCGGTAACCCATCAATTCTTGCTCTAGTTTGGCATAGCGTTGATTTAAATTAACTACTTCACTATCAATTTTTGCTTGTCGCTCAGGCGTTAACTTATCTTGTAACTGATATTTACGCGCTTTTAATCGTAAACGTTCTAATTGATAGTTTATTGCGCCAATATCTGATTTTTGTAATTCATCAATTTGCTGTTGAAATCTCTCAACACGTGTTAATAGTTCAGCTAATTTATTTACGGCTACTTCATTGCCATCAACAACCATACTGTCAATATAACCGTAAAAGTTACCATGGGTACGGCGTTCAACAACGACTAAATCTTTGGGTTTTTGTGTATTGGTAATGTTATGACTTAGCAACCAGCGAAAATCTAAACTAACCAACTCTCGGTTACCCGTTTTGATCAATAAGCGCTCTAACACTTCTTGCTCTGGATCAAGGTCTAAATTTAAATGCGCTAATTGACCAACAGGTATTTCTTCTCTATCGTATATTTCGCCAATAACAACACTCTTAACACCATTTTTATCCAGAAGATCAAATTGATAAAGTTCACTTGGCCAAAAGTAGGATAAGCCGCGTGAGGCAATAAGCCATAATAAGCCCAACACTGAGATTAAACTGATACTTACGCCACCTGCAGATAACCAGATCCAAGGGGCGCCTGATTTAAACCATTTATTCATAAAGTAACTCATCATTGGTGAGTGACTTTTCATCTTGTTGCTGTAAAGCCCAACTTATGTGTCAAATGTACTCATTGATACTTATCAACTCCGTACATTTTCCTTTAAATTGAACTCTGCAGCTTAAAGTTGAATAGTCACTGACCTCTATAAAAATTATTGTGTATATTCTAAATTCGATACTAACGACTACATTGAGCTGTACTTTTCTCGTAAACGTTGGCGAACAAACTCTGCAGCGGTATTGAATATAAAAGTAAATATAAAGAGTACAAACGCTGCTAAGAACAAAATACGGTAATGGGAGCTGCCCACTTCGGCCTCCGGCATTTCTACGGCTATATTGGCTGCTAAAGTTCTCATGCCTTGGAAAATACTCCAATCTAATATGGGAGTATTACCCGTTGCCATTAAGACAATCATAGTTTCACCAACAGCGCGACCAAGCCCCATCATAACCGCGGAAAAGATACCTGGACTTGCGGTCAACAACACTACCCCTACTAAGGTTTGCCATTGAGTTGCACCAAGCGCTAATGAGCCATTAGTTAAATGTCCTGGTACACTAAAAATTGCATCTTCAGCCATAGTGAATATGGTAGGAATAACAGCAAAGCCCATGGCAATACCGACCACTAAAGCATTCCTTTGGTCAAAATTAATACCTAGGTCGTTAGTAAGGAATTGACGCATATCGCCATTAAAGAGAATAGCCTCTAGCTGTGGTGATAAAGCAAAGGCCACATAGGTTGTCAACATTATCACAGGGATTAATAAAATTGGCGCGAGGCTTTCAGGTAATTTATCTTTGATCTTATTGGGAAGTTTATGCCAGGAAAAAGCTGTTAACACTGTCGCCAAAGGTAATAAAATAAACAGTAGGAATATTGCTGGTAAATACTCTTCCATTAACGGCGCTAACCATAACCCCGCCAGAAAACCTAGGATAACGGTAGGTAATGCTTCCATCATTTCGATAGTAGGTTTGACTTTTTTACGTAAGCTTGGCGTCATAAAATAAGCGGTATATATTGCCGCGCTTAAGGCAACTGGTACCGCAAATAGCATGGCATATAAAGCCGCTTTAATAGTGCCAAAAGAAATAGGCACTAAAGAAAATTTAGCTTCAAAATCATCAGAGCCTGAGCTAGATTGCCAAATATAATCAGGCTCAGGATAACCTTCATACCAAACTTCTTGCCATAACGCTTGCCAAGTAACTTCTGGGTGCTCGTTATGAACACTGAAAGTTTGTAAAATTCTTTTGTTTGCATCGAGTGGATCATTACCAATAATTATTAAGCCATTTGCTCGCGGCGCTATAGCAAAGGCAGCAGGCTGGCTCGAGGTTAACTGTCCTTGCCATAAATGTGCCGAGCTAGTGGTATAAAAGACATTGACCATGCCACTTGTTGTCATAGTATAAAAACTTTTGCGGAACTGCTCAGTGTAAATAGCGTCTATCGCCTTGGATGTTTTATTTTTACTGTCATCATTGGCATTGCTATTATTAGTATCGCTATTACCGGTAGTAAAGGCTCTAATTTGCTTAAATTGGCGGCCTGAATCGGTAGCAACTTCAAACCATTGACTAACTCGACCACTACTATCCCCCAATAACACTGAGCTACTACCCGAGAGTAGTGCCATAGCAGTAAGATAAGTATTATCGTTTAGTGTTGGGGTAATAGTTGCTTTAAGACTAACCTCTTCCTCGTCTGTTAACGAATAAACACGCACTGTTGAGCCGCTACGAACAAAAGCTAAACTTAAATCCGGGGTTACCTTTATTTCATCAACAACATCAACTGGATAATCAATGAGTTGATAATTCGTTTCATATTCAACGTCATCGCCATTACTAGAAGAACCAAATTCATCATCAGCAATAAAATTGGTTTTTATTAAGCGCTTATCATCAGTAAAAGCAACAAATACAATTTGTTCATCATCCATGGCAAAGGCTAGTTGCGACAGCGGTATTTGCTGTTCATCAATAACTAATGAACCTTGGCCTAATGGGTAGTTTACTTGCGGGATTATTTTACGAATATCATTACTATATTCAGCATAAAAACTAGGCTGAACTAATAATGTTTTACCACTGGCGGTATGGAGTAATTTATTGGCGGTAAATGAGTTAGCTATACTGACAACACGCTCTTGCTTAAAGTCATCACCGGCAAGCAAATACGCAGAAAAAGAATGTTCACCAACAGCAAACTGTGTTTTAGCTTGCGGGTCGCTGGCCTTTAAATGATAGAAATCAATATTACCTGCATCGGTAATTTCATAAACTAATTCTTGTAACTCGTCTACACCTGTCGCTAATATTTTTTCATTAGCTTTTAACTGAAGACTAATATTAACTTTTGATTCAATTTTAGCCGACTCAAAAATAGGCTTGACCACGTATAACAAATATAAAAAAATCAACACTAGGGTAAACAAAACACTAATACCACCAAAGGTTATTAGCCATTTTGCCAATGAATTTTTGATGCTACGGCTTCGGGTTGAACTAATAAGAACTGCCACTTAAATTAACCTTATTATCAATAAACTAAAAACTAGCTTATCTAATATTGAGAAGATGATAAATTAACTGGGCAAAGTATAAGTCAGTTATGTGACAGTTATATTACAGCACTAATTTTCCAGTAAGAATAAAAAAAGCAGCACCTCAAATAGGTACTGCTTATTAAATTTTCTCATTAGCGCGTTATTAGTCGTGCTATGAAATGTTTTATTAACTTTGCTTATTGCTAGTTTATTAACTCAAGAAATTAATATACCAAGGCATGGCTTTATCTATACCTTGTTGAATTTTAAATTCTGGCTCAAAGCCCAACAACGATTTTGCTTTCGATATATCCGCTTGTGAATGCCTAACATCTCCGGCTCTAAAATCTTGATAAGTTGGTGATTGTAGATAGTCGATGCCATTCGCTTGTAAAGCGATTTTTAAACTAGCAAATAAAGTGTTGAGGCTGGTTTTATCACCTAAGGCAACATTGTACACTTGGTTTTTACCGGCATCATTTGCTGTCGCTGCTAAAATATTAGCTTGCACGACATTTTCAATAAAACAGAAATCACGGCTAGTTTCACCATCGCCATTAATCAATACTTCTTCATTCGCTATCATAGCAGCTGTCCACTTAGGGATTACCGCAGCGTATGCGCCATCAGGGTCTTGCCTTTTTCCAAAAACATTAAAATAACGTAAACCGGTGCAATTTAAGCCATAAGTTTTATAGAAAACATCAGCATAAAGCTCATTAACATATTTAGTTACCGCATAAGGAGATAGCGGTTTACCAATAACATCTTCTACTTTGGGTAACGCCGGGTGGTCACCATAAGTAGAGCTGGAAGCAGCATAAACAAAGCTTTTAACTTGGCTTTCTTTAGCAGCGGTTAACATAGTTAGAAAGCCAGTAATATTGGCTGAATTGGTGAGTAAAGGATCAGCAATAGATCTTGGCACTGAGCCAAGTGCCGCTTGATGGAGGATATAATCAACACCACTTCCATAATGATTTAAGGCTTTATTACAATCACTAAGCTCTCTAATATCCCCTTTAACAAAATGAAAGTTTTGCCATTGTTCCGCAGATACTTGTGTTTTCACTTCATCTAAATTGTGTTGGTGACCGGTGGCAAAGTTATCTAAGCCTACTATCTTTTGGTTTAATAACAGTAGTGTTTCTAAAAGGTTTGAACCGATAAATCCGGCACAGCCGGTGATAAGCCAAGTTTTAGGGGCATTGATAAGCGCTTGCTTAATGGTTTGAAACTTATTCATTTATTAAATAGTCCTTTTTAAAAAGCCCTCCTTCGCTGAAGAGTTAACGAGGGGGGTTATGTCATATATAAGTTTAATGCCCGTTAAAAAATATTATAAGCGAATGTCCGCTAACTCTTTATCTAGCATATATTTTAGATCGTAAATCACATGTTCTTCTTTCATCATGGCTTTTATTTCATCAGCCGATAAAGCTTTAAATTGATGATGAGCTACTGCAAAAATTACCGCATCATAGTGAGCTTGTTTAGGCGCTGAAATTAAATCAATATCATATTCATGTTTTGCTTCTTCAGGGTTTACCCAAGGGTCATAAACATCGACATTGACATCAAATTCGCCAAGTTCAGTTACGATATCAACAATTTTTGTATTGCGAACATCAGGGCAATTTTCTTTAAAGGTTAAGCCCATCACTAAGACATTAGCGCCATTAACGGGTAACTTCCTTTTAAGCATGGTTTTTACTAATTGTGAAACCACGTATTCGCCCATAGAATCATTAATCCGACGACCCGCTAAAATCACTTCCGGATTATAGCCAATTGCTTGGGCTTTATGGGTTAAGTAATAGGGATCAACACCAATACAGTGACCCCCGACCAGACCGGGTCTAAAGGGTAAAAAGTTCCATTTGGTGCCCGCCGCTTTTAATACTTCTTCGGTATCAATATTTAGTTTATTAAAAATAACCGCCAACTCATTAATCAAAGCAATATTGAGATCTCGTTGAGTATTTTCAATCACTTTTGCCGCTTCAGCTACTTGGATACTTGAAGCTTTATACGTGCCTGCGGTAATAATTGACTTGTATAAGCTATCAATAAAATCAGCGATTTCAGGCGTAGAGCCAGAGGTCACCTTTAATATGTTGGTAACTCTATGCTCTTTATCACCTGGATTAATACGTTCAGGACTATAACCAGCAAAAAAATCTTTATTAAAAACCAGCTGACAGTTGCGTTCAATCTCAGGTAAACACACTTCTTCGGTAGCGCCTGGATAAACCGTGGATTCATAAATGACGATATCGCCTTTATTCATCACTTTCGCCAGCATAGCACTCGCTTTGATTAGTGGCGTTAAATCTGGTTGCTTATGGTTATCAATAGGTGTTGGCACAGTGACAATATAAACATTGCAGTTTTTCAAATCGTCGACATTAGCTGAATATGAAATAAGTGCTGAGTCGGCTAATTCTTCAGTTGATACTTCTAAAGTAAAATCATGGCCTTGCTTTAATTCATCGATCCGTTTGCTATTAATATCAAAACCCAAAGTTGGGTATTTCTTACCAAACTCTACTGCTAAGGGTAAGCCGACATAACCTAGGCCAATTATACCTAAATTTACGTTTTCTAATGAGTGCAACATACCGCGTCCATTTGTTGTTTTTCTAATTTATTTTACTGTTAATTTACGAATAGCTAATGGTATACACTGACTTATACCCTATTTACCAATACCACTGATAGAAGCGATTGCCACTGCAGAATTGTAGATAATACCAGTGACACTTGTCCACAAGGCTAAGTTATTCATGTATTCCGCATCAAGCGGTACCACTATGGTATCACCAGGCTTTAAGTTATCACCAGCATCGCTGGTAAACCAATTGCCACTGTCCATCATTTTAATACTGCCGTTAGCAGAAATAATATAGATGCGGTCTTCATCAGCACGTTTTTTACTGCCGCCACTTTGCGCCAGGTAATCTTGTGCCGATAAATTCACATCGTACATATGCGATGAGGTAACCTGTATTTGACCAACAACGTTAATAGAATTTTTCAAAGTAGGTACGTAAAGCACATCGCCACCTTCCAATAAAACATCATAGTTTTTAACCTTTACTAACTTAGGTAAGTCGATGACTAAACGACCAACGGGTTGGACATTAGCCATATCCGCTAACATTTGCTGTACATCGGCATAGTCTTGAGAATAATTTTTATCTGTCATGGATTTAGACGCCATTTCTATGCGTAAATCAGCGGTCAACTTTAATAAATTTTGTTGTTCAATTTCACGTAACTGTACACGAGTAAATACAGAGCCTTCTTGATGAGCAAACTGGGTAAAACCACCGGCCTTGGCAATTAAGTCGGCTAAACTCTCGCCGCGGCGAACGGTATATTTACCGGGAAAAACAAACTCACCTCTCAGCTCAACCACGTTCTTTTCACTCCAAGCTGGAATTTGATGAATGTTGAGTCGATCTTTTGAGCTCAATAAAACATTATCTTTTTCTTCACCGGCAAGTGCTGCCCCAAGGTTTAAGCTAATAGAGGTTTGCTGTGCCATATGATTAACGATTTGATTACGAGTCACTTCCGCACGTACCACATAAGCAGACTCGGTTAAGCCACCAGCAGCAGCAACTAAATCAGCAACACGAGCATTTTTAGCCAACGGATAAATCCCAGGGAATTTCACTTCACCGTCGGCTTCAATTAATTGTATTGGCTGACCCGACTTACCTTGACGTTTTAACTGTTCAATAATAGGCATCAATAGTCGTTGACGTGAGAACAGGGTTAACTCTTTAAGGTCAAATTCCTCTTCAATTTCGCCACCACTAAATTGCGCAATTGATTTTTCAATGCGCTCAGCCGCCGCGATCTTCTCGCTATCAAGTTGAGCGATTTGCTCTTCATCACCGTATTTTAACCAGAATTGCTTTTGCTTATATTTATCTTTCGCCAGTTGCTGCTCTTTTTTGGCGAGATTATCTTGAGTGAAAGCCAAAGCATCTAAATTAATTTTACTGTCAATTAATTTAATAATATTAGCAAAAACCAATATTTTATCATTGCCTTGTAGCATAAGATTATCTTTTGAATTTGGCGCTGAAAGTGCTTTAGATAAATCAAACTGGTGAATTTCAATGTTACGAGCTATATCTATTTCACGCACGACAATAGAATAATTAAGATCGGCAGAGTGTAATAAATGCGAGTCTATATTAGGGAAGATATCGGTAATACGCTGCCCTTTTTGCCATTGATATTTACCGGGGCGAGTAACGGCACCAATAACAGTTACCGATTGCGTAAACATTTCTGCGGCTTTCATCACATAAACCGCATCGCCAGCTTGTGCTTTTTTAACTAAATCACTACTTTTAGTTAAATCAATATTAACTACCGTGCGCAAAGCATCTTGGTTATAACGTTCAACGCGGGTTGTTTTGGCAAAAGCGGTCGGTAACAGACCACCTGACATAGTCAAAACATCATTAAAGGTTGAGTTTTCACTTAGTTCATAAATAGCAGGGCGTCGTACTTCACCTTCAACACGAATGGTTTGACCTTTAGGTGCAACAAAAACCACATCGCCAGATTGCAATAAAACATCAGAGCTTGAGTCACCCTTTATTAATAAGTCATATAAATCTAAGGTAGTGACTAATTTACCGGCACGTTTAAGCTGAATATTACGCAAACTACCGATATCGCTGATACCACCAGCAGCAAAAATTGCATGAGTAATGCTTGATAAGGAACTTAAAGTATAAGGGCCTGGTTTAAAGGCATCCCCTAAAACAAAAACACGCATTGAGCGCAGAGAGGCAATACCGATAACTACATCAATACCAATCACTTTTTCTTTAATGCGTGCAGTTAATAAACGCTTCATTTCATCAAAAGATAAACCAGACACGGTAAAGGGTCCGTGTGATGGAAAAACTATTTGCCCTTCACGGTTCACCGTTAATTCTAACTCGTCTTTTTCTTTGCCAAATATTTGTACTGAAACTTTATCACCTGGTCCCATGATATAGTCGGCAGGGATGGCAATATCCATCATTGGGGCGAAGGTTTGTGGTGCATTAGCAAAAACTTCATAACCAAAAGGTTTTAACTCATCACTTTCTTCTAACTCGGCTAGCTCATCATTTTCAACAATAGGGTTGCCATCAGCATCAAACTGAGTACCGCGCGGGTAAGTTTCGGTATTCTTTACCTGTTCACTTGAACCACCTGAAACTTGTCCTTTAAGACTGCTAATGTCAATGCCCATTTGCTTGGCCAGCGCTTCTTGTTGCGCTGGCGGCAGTTTTTTAAATTGTTCGATTTGCGCTGGAGTAGGTTGAGCGTAAGCAAACGCTTTAAATGGGGAAGTTGCTAGAGAAAAAGTCAACACTAGCGATGCCACTACCAATAGATTATAGCTATTGGTCTGGTGATTTTTAACAAACTGTTTGATGGCGGTTATCATTTTAGCAAAAATTCCTATTATATAGCCTGTGCGGTAATACATTTAAGCAGAGCTGTAATCTATCCTTGAATGAAAAGAGCCCGAGCTTAACCACTAAAATTAGTGACGTCGAAGTTTACCAGTATATGACTATGCAAACAATATCTTAACCAAGTAAGTCGCCAAGCTAAATTAGCTTTTGCTACTTACTTTTGCGGATTAGTACTAGGAAACATTTCTCTACGACTACAAAAGTATTGTATACAATCTTTTATAACAAAACTTGCCTTTATTAGTTCACAAAGGTATAACTCTGCCTTTACTGAAAAAAATCAATTAAAATTTGTTACAGTAAAAGCACAGTTAAAACTAACGCACATAATTATAAAGATAAAATCTAGGATAATGATATGACTACACCTAATGCGGGGACGCTGTTTGGCCACCCGAAAGGACTTTTCCTTTTATTTGGTACTGAAATGTGGGAGCGTTTCGGTTATTACGGTATGCGTGCCTTATTGGTATTGTATCTTATTGCCTCAACACAAGACGGTGGTTTTGGCTGGAGCAACCAAGAAGCGTTACGCTTATATGGCTTTTTCACCATGGCGGTTTATTTAACGCCAGTAATAGGCGGATGGTTAGCTGATAACTATATTGGTCAACGTAAAGCGATTATTTGGGGTGGTGTGATTTTTTCCTTGGGTTATTTTACCTTGGGCATTCCCAAATCAATGATTGTTGGCATGGAAGAAACGGTCTTTTATCTCGGTTTAGCGCTTATTATTATTGGTAATGGTTTATTTAAAGCCAATGTATCAAGTTTAGTGGGTGAATTATACGAAGATGGCGATCACAGACGTGATGCCGCTTTTACCATTTTCTACATGGGCATTAACTTAGGCGCTTTTTTAGCTCCAATAACTGTCGGCATATTAGGCGAGCAAGTTAACTGGCATTACGGTTTTATCTTAGCCGGTTGTGGTATGTTAATCGGTTTAACCTTACAACTGACCTTAGCGAATAAGTATTTAGGTGATATTGGTGTCAAACCATCAGCTAAACGTATTAAAGGTGATAAAAAAGCAGCTGCACCGTTAACTCCTCAAGATATCGATCGTATGAAAGTTATTTTGATCATGAGCATGTTTTCGGTTGTTTTTTGGGCTGGTTTTGAACAAGCCGGTGGTTTATTTACCATTTATGCGTCTGACTTCACCGACCGTACTTTGTTTGGCTTTGAAATCGCCGCTTCTTCGTTTCAATCATTAAATGCGATGTTCATTATTTTACTTGCACCTTTTGTTGCCTCTACTTGGGTTAAAATGGGCTCAAACGAGCCAACATCACCAAAGAAATTTGCACTGGCAATGTTATTTTTAGCCCTAGGTTTCTTCGTAATGTTATGGGCTACCATGGTTCAAGGCGGCGATATCGCAGTGAAAGTAAGCATGTTATTCCTAGTTTTTGCTTACCTGTTCCATACCTTAGGTGAGTTATGTTTATCACCCATTGGTTTATCACTGGTTACTAAATTAGCACCGCTTAAATATACTTCGTTATTAATGGGTATTTGGTTCTTCTTTACTGCTTTATCTAACTTCTTAGCCGCATTTATTGGCTCCTTTGTTGGTGAAGGTGAAGAAATGGTTAATAACGCCGGTAACATCTTTATGGGTGTTGGTATTGGCGCTTTAATTACCGGTGTTATCATCTACCTTTCTGCAGGTAAACTCGTTGAATGGATGCATGGCGCTGAAGGTGAGAGCAGCCATGATTTAGAAAGTAAGATTGAAGAAGAAATTTCAGTAACAGGTACTCACGAAGGTATTTCTGAAACACACAGATAATTCGTAAGAGTTACAAGTTACAAGAATAGTATTAAGCTGGGTGAGCAATCGCCCAGCTTTTTTTATTCCTAAAAATGATTAATAACCAAGAACAGATAAAGATAACTCCCTTATGAATACACGCTTACAATTACGAAAAGCAATTAGACAACGCCGTAATGCCTTATCGGTAATACAGCAGCGTAATGCAGCTATCGCGCTGGCAACAAGCTTATCTAGCCATAGTAAAATTCAAGCGGCTAATCGAATTGCAGTTTATTTAACTAATGATGGCGAGCTAGGTACTGCAGCTTTTATTGATTGGTGTTGGCAACAACAAAAAGAGGTTTACCTACCGGTTCTACACCCTTTTAGCTCTGGGAATTTACTTTTTTTGCGTTACCAACAAGATAGCAAGTTAGTTAGCAATGCCTTTGGCATTTTAGAGCCTAAATTAGATGTTACTAAAGTTTGTCCATTAACCGAGCTTGATATTATATGTACGCCGCTAGTAGCTTTTGATGAAACTGGCGCAAGACTAGGTATGGGCGGAGGTTTTTATGACCGAAGCCTTGCCCACTGGCAACAAAGTAAGCTTTACCCACTAGGGCTGGCCCATGATTGTCAGTTAGTCGAAAATATCCCGGTAGAGAGTTGGGATATTCCTTTACCGGAAATAATCACGCCGAGTAAAAATTATTGTTTTACTTAGTATTATCTAGTTTGCTTTAGTTTCACTGTTAGCAATGAAAAAATAACAAACTCTTTAACTGATTAGCTAGCTACTTAGCGAGAAACCACCTTACTAATGATGAATTCTATTAACAAATAGCGTTAAATTTGTGGCCAATTTAATTCAGTAAAAACCTGCTGCCACTGCTCATCGAACTGTGCTGATATCTTAATTTTAATATCGCTAATCGGGTGATTAAATTCTAATGACATAGCGTGCAGCATTAAGCGCTTAAAACCAAAGTGTCCGATGAAAAAGGGATTTTGTTTGTTATCGCCATAGTTAATATCCCCTAGAATAGGGTGACGTAAATGGGCAAGATGGCGACGAATTTGATGGCGTCTGCCTGTAACCGGTTTTACTTCAACTAAAGAATAACGCACGCTATCAAATTTACCGACTTTGATTGGTAAACTCGCTTGCTGCTGCACTTGATAATAACTTTGTGCAGATTGTGCTGGCTTATCACGGCTAACGTTTTTATCACCCAGCTTATCCAGCTTTTCTTTTAAGGGGTGATCAATAAAACCTGCTGGCACTGCTAGGTGACCACGTACCAAGGCATAATAAGTTTTTACCATGGCTAAGCTAGTTTTATCGACATTATGAATAACCGCAGGCTCGGTGAGGTCATCTTGCTGTTCTGACTCGGTATTAGTGTTAGCGGTAGCCGTTAACTTAATCTCAGCTTGACGAGATTTATTAGCAAAAGCTTCACTCAGCTTTCTAGCAACTTCTTTGGTTAAAGCAAAAAGAAGTACCCCTGATGTTGGTCTATCTAAACGATGCACTGGGTAAACATATTGCCCGATTTGATCGCGTACTAATTGCAAAGCAAAATAGATTTCATCTCTATCCATAAAGCTTCGATGGACAAATAAGCCCGCTGGCTTATCAACCGCCACCATATATTCATCTTGGTATAAAATATTAAGTACTGGTTTTGCTTCATTTTCACTAAGGCTAGAACTTACATCAGCGGCATTAATATCATTCACTGTAATCACCTTGGGCTGTTAATGTTTGGTCTATATTTTGGATAATATCAAGCAGAGGTTTGGCTTTAGCAGATAAATGCTTAAAGGATTCTTCTGACATGGTCCTTAACGCTATTTTCGCCGGTAATGCTTGTTGCTGATTTATCAACTGAGTTATTCGAGGAATAAATATAAACTGCAACCATTGCTCAAAGGCTAAAGTATCGCAGCAAAAAGGTGCACTACTAGCAAGCTCAGCTGCACTTGGTTGCTGCATTTGCCAAAGCTTAAGAGATTTAAGCTCAGTGGTTAACGCTGCAAGCAACTCTTTCGTATTTTCAAGGTGTTGTTTCATCATCTGTCGTTTATTTTAGCTAGATTAGTTAAGGTTGGTTATTTAAGGTTAATAATTTGGCTAGATTATTTAAGGTTAATAACTTAGGTCGATAACTAGGTCAATAATTAGGTAAATAGTTTTACTATGTTAATGGCGTCATTATCCTTATAATAAGGCGCTATAACAAGCGGCAATACTATTGAATTTATGACTGACACAGTACCAGCAGAGAACATAGCTACCCTATCAGAATTACTTAAGCTTTCTGGCTCACAATATCGCCTTTATGATATTGGTCGACTAGTCACTAAATTACCCAAAGAACAATTTGAAAAGGTTGAGTTAAACCAATTACCTTACCCTACCCCGACTCAGGGACATGCTTGCATTGCCATTGCTTTTTGGCAAAAACAAGCATCACAGCCTTATTTATGGCTATTGAAGTTACCTCTTGATGAACGTGGTTTATTAAACCAAGGGGCAAGAAATCACTTTATCTCGATTATTGTCGATGCCCTAGGCGCTGATTTAACGCAAGAAACGTCTAAAAAACAAGAAGAGTTACTTAAGTCTAATCCTTACCTATTTACCCCTGCGCAATATAAATTAGCCAGTTTAAACAGTAAAATCAAAGTAGATTTGAAGCAGCCGCCCAGTGAATATTTTTCACCTTTTAAGCAGTACCTTAGCCAAGAAAATCACTCAGATAACTGGCAAGGAGTTGGTGTACAAGGTATTACTGATCTTATTGCCAGAATAAAGCAAGATAATCATAGCGAACTGCTAGTCAAAGCGCTGCCACATTTACCTGAGGAAGTATTATCGCCAGTGTGTAGTGCCTTAGAGAATGAACAATACCCCGTAGCTTTAATCGATGCGCTGGTTAGTTCATTAACAAACGCATTGGCAAGTGCCTCAATAAAGCCAGAAGCAACAGTAAGAGCTGCACCATTATTACGTGCACTAGCAGCCAATAGTCAGCATATTCATGTTAAAGCGGTTGTTGCACAAATATTGATTCAGCAGCAAGTCAGTAGTGAGTTATTAATTACTTTATCAAGTCGTTGTTGGCAGGCTTTAGCTGATGAGAAAACACTGATGGCTTATTTCGAGCACTTACTCACTAATGACGACTTAGCCATGTTCGCTAGCATATTTAAAGATTTAGTGGCTATTCCTTTAATGAGGCCAGTGGTTTTTCTTTGTATTCGCAGTGAAAATCGCTCACCGGCACTAGCACAAGCCATTGGGCAATTGTTTAGACAAACTTAGGTATTATCATTTATGGAAAATATATATTATTTATTAGTCTTTTGTTTATTTTGCTGGTATTTCGTTTATTTAAGACAAGTATCAGAAGCCGCTAAAAAGCATGTAAATCGTTATTGCAAAGAAGCAGGGTTACAATTTATCTCTTTGGCAAGGCGCTCAAGTCGGATAAAATTTACCAAGCAACATGGACCCTTTATTTATAGCACTTTTGATTTTGACTTTAGTGGTGATGGCGAGTCAAATAACCATGGTGTGTTAACCCTTTATGGTTTAAAGCTCGAGCAAATTAACTTACCCGCATATCGAGTAAATTAGTACTGACCTTTATTAGTAAAAAAATCACTCTGGGATTTATTTTCATACTAACCGCTAAATAGCTGTTACCTTAAAGCATTAGTTTAGTTAAAGAATAAGTTACCTTAATAAATAACAAGCACCAAGTTTTAATCTATCTGTTGGAGATTTTTGTGCCATTTTTACAAGCCGTTTTTTGTTTAGAAGGATTTGATGATCGCAGTCGTTTTTTGGCAAGCTCAATGTTTGCTTTACTCGGCTTTATTTTTTGTTCGGTAATTTTTTCCGGCTATTTAGTGGTTAGTTTTGCACTTTTATTAATATTAACCACGGTACTCATCTGTAGTACTAAACGACGATTACACGACGCTAAACTAAATAAAAATTGGCAATTAGTGCCCGCAGGGCTCTTTTTATTTACCGGAATCTTAAGTTTAATTATTGAGAGTAGTAGTAGCTTCTATTTGTTAATTTTACCGGCGCTCAGTAGCGCTTTATTACTCACTTACCCAAGTAAAAGTAAAAAACACCAAGATAAATATATCTTGGGTTATTACGGCCCAGTCGATCTAAGTATTTACCAACAAGAAGCTGTTGGTATGACAACTCATAATCAACGTATCGAACCAACCCTAGTTGCAACAGGCATTAGCGAGCAACTTTATATCAATGAAAATGTAGCAGAACAAAACTCTGCGCAAAATTATCACTCAGACGAGGTAACTGACAGTAAACAAGTCGATATTGGTGAACTTATTCGTTTGAAGTTCCTTAGTAACCGTAAATTACAACTTGGGGTAATCGCC
>NZ_JABSOV010000077.1 GCF_013215345.1 Colwellia sp.
TTACCGTTAGCCGTTTTAGTAAATATATAGTAAAACCCATTGAAAATATTACCGCCTTAGCTCAGCAGCCGCCAGCCGCAGGGACGAGTATTGAATTTAGACAAACCCGAGCTCCTACCGAAGTAGTTACCTTATCAAGGGCTATTCAGCAATTTACCCAACATATCACCATTGAAAAAAAGCGAGCTGAGCAAGAGCGACTCAATGTTATTCGGGCAAATGACAAAGCCAATATCATAATGGATACCATACCTTGTTCGATACTGCTGGTAGATGAACTAGGGCTGATAAAAGAGTGCAATATAGAGACTGAAAAATTATTGCTAAGAGATAAAACGAATATCATTGATAAACCAGTGGCTAATTTTGTCCCCGCGTTGGCAACTTTAGATGGTCATTTTGATCGTGATATAGCTTTAAAAAATATGGAAGAGTCTTTACTTGCTCCAGGTTTTGAGAATCCACATATTGAGTTTTCAGGTCGGAAAATAACCATCGAGTCAGGGGTGCATTATTTGATTACCCTAAATGATATTAATGAGAGGAAACATAGCCAAAAAGCACTGTCTTCATTAAATGAACAGTTAATAAACGCAGAAAAACTCGCCTCTATTGGCCAATTGTCTGCGGGTATAGCCCATGAAATTAATAATCCGGTTGGCTATATTCGCAGTAACTTGGATGTACTTAACGACTATTTTAAACCACTGCTGGCTTATATCGAATTAACAAATATAGAGTTAACAAAAATAGCGAGCAAAAAAAGCGCCGCACAAGAACTTTATCAACAAGAAGATTTAGCATTTGTTCTTGATGATATTGAACCTTTAATCGCATCAACGTTAGAAGGCGCCTCAAGAGTAAGCAAAATCATTAAAGACTTAGGTAATTATGCCCATATTGATGACAAGCTACCGGAAGCGATATGCATTGATGAATTAATTGAAAAAAGCCTTACTTTAGTGGCGAACGAACTTAAATACAAAGTAACAATAAGCAAACACCTAGAGGCCAACGCTGATGTGATGGGGTTTCCACAAAAGTTATTGCAAGTGTTTATAAATATGTTGGTAAACGCTTCTCATGCCATAGAAACTAAAGGCAGTATTTGTATTTCCTCGCGCGTTGTTAAACAAGAGATCCATGTCAGTTTTGAAGATGATGGCGCTGGCATTAGCCAAGAGAATTTGAAAAGTATTTTTGATCCCTTTTTTACCACTAAGCCGGTGGGGAAGGGCACTGGTTTAGGACTCCATATCGTTAGATTAATTATTGAAGAGCATCATGGCCGTATTGAGGTCAAGTCAAAAGTTGGTCAAGGTAGTCAATTTAATATCTACTTACCTATTCACTACACACAGCTTATTGAAAATAATTCGCTGCAAATAACTAATGGACACAGTGTCAGTGAAAGCTAAGGGACAACATAAAATATTTGCTATAGTCACCATGCTACAAATACTGTAGCATGGTGTTTTATCATTGAATTTTCTATGATATTTATATTATTGCAGGAAGGACTATGGCAATCCCACTACCTGGCAGGCAAGTACGCGGCTCTACCACCGGTAAGCCTATTATGGCATTACTCGATTTACTTGGTCGGACATGGTCATTAGGTATCATTTGGCATTTACATACGGGGCCGGCAACTTTTAGAGAGCTGCAACAACGTTGTGAGAAAATTTCACCGACCTTGCTAAACACTCGATTAAAAGAACTCAAAACACTGCAACTTATAGAAAGCCAAGCATCAGGTTATCAATTATCCCAGCAAGGTATTGACTTATTCGCCATAATTTCTCCTTTGGGAAGCTGGTCATTACAGTGGGCACAAGCACTTAAGGAAGAAAGCAAATTATGACATTAGCTTATGGCAAGATGCCGTTAGATAGATGCACTAACCAGCGGAATAATAAGCGTTGGTTGAGTACGGAGTTTAATCACCCAGATACTTTATTTTGCGTTATCAATGATGGCATGAGTCTGTTTGAACAAACGGATGAACTTAATCCTATTTACTTGAGTAAAACACAACTGCCGACTTTACATCTTGATAGCTGCATTTACTTAGGTAAAGGAAGCTTAGCTAAAGGAGACTTGAGCAAAGACAGCGGAAAAAATAAGCTGGCAGCGGTTTCCATTTTTACTATCGATTTTAATAAATTACACTTTTCCACTCAGGAGGAGTTAATGGAAGTTGGGCAATGGCAAGGACTTAGAAAAGTCACAGCTAACTTATCTGCCATTGATGCTTCAATCTTGGCGCTGGCAAAAGGCTTAGTGCATTGGCATATAAGTCATCAATTTTGTGGTCATTGCGGCAATGCGAATCGTGCTGTTGAAGCTGGCCATGCTAGGCGTTGTACTGATTGTCGAAACATGAGTTTTCCACGTACCGACCCTGCGGTCATCATGTTGGTAGAAAAAATGTTTAGCGACGGTATTCCGCGTTGCTTATTAGGTCGACAAGCCAGTTGGGCTGAGGGCATGTATTCAACACTTGCTGGTTTTGTTGACCCAGGTGAAACCCTCGAGCAAGCGGTGATCCGAGAGGTCATAGAAGAATCAGCTATTGAGATTGAAAACCCTCAGTATGTCGCCTCGCAGCCTTGGCCATTTCCTGCATCTATCATGCTTGGTTTTACCGCTGTCGCGAGTAGTGAAAAGATAGATACCAATCAAGATAGCTTAGAAGATGCTCAGTGGTTTTCACGGCAGCAACTTAGTCAGTTCTCTTTAAATAATTCAGTGACAGACGATGGAGATTGTACTCAATATAAAATGAGTAGTGGCGATTCTATTTCATCATATTTAATAACTGCATGGCTGAATAAGGAAATTGGGCAGTATTAACTGAAATTGGAATTGATAAAGGCATAAAGTCAACAGGGGCGAGTTAATCATTGATTAGCTGGCCCCTTTTTTCATTTAAACATGTTCAGTGGTTTCTGCCATGGTGTTTGTGTCAGAAAGGGGATATAGCAGTATTGTTTGCCCGGTAGTTTGCTTGTCTTGTAGTAATACCAATTTGATTAAATTTCTTCCCAACTCAGAACTATGCTTGAGGTTCAATAACAAGGCAAATTCGTTTCGGTTTAGTCACTCTAAATCAAATGAATTTAACGAAGTTAGTGGGCATCAAGTAAGCTCCCAAGGGCGAGTTTAAAAGGCTTACACGCTGCGTTATTGATTTTGAGAAGGGAATAACCATTCTCTTCAATCAATGCCTTGCCTCTAAGCCTTTTACCTCTCGCTGAGTGGGAAAGAACTTAATCAACTTGGTATTACTCTACTTCCAAATAAATAATCACTAGAACGAAGTGATTGAAATGAGATCCATTTTTGTAAAGCAGTTCGAGTTTTTTTTGTTATTTCAAATTGAACAGGAGTTCCTGTTTTTTGTTGAATTAACATTGCTCGTGATTGGATTTTTTTGCCATGAGCAATATCCATCACCTTAAGCTTAATGAAATCACATGCTCTTAATTTACAGTCTAGAGCCAAATTAAACATTGTTAATTCACGCAGATTATTTGCTAAATCAAGTCTTGTTCTAATAGACCAAACTTCCTTAAGTTTTAGGGGACGTTTTTGACAAACCAGTTTTCCTTTATTCCAGCTAGATTTTTTGGGGTATGGAATCATGTCATACATAATAGTGCTCCTATGGTTTAAAAGACTATAAGTATGGCTGTGGCTAATGTTCAGAATTGTGCCAAAGCGGAAGTTAGTAACTAGTTAGCCCTAGCGTCCGCTTCAAGATCACTGAAGACATTAGCTTTTCAATAAAGTACTTGGTGCACTTTTACGTGAGTTAAACGCTTAAGTCTGTCAATATTTAGGAAACTTGTTACAATGCTATTTTTGATTTTAGGTAGACTATGAATAAAATTAATGACCCGCTACACGGCGTGAAACTTGAACAGATTCTAACCGAACTGGAGAAGAAAATTGGTTGGGATAAGATGGGTGAGTTACTTAATATTCGTTGTTTCACCAATAAACCGCGTCTTAAATCAAGTTTGAAATTTCTGCGTACAACCCCTTGGGCACGCAGTAGAGTTGAAATTTTATACCTAAAAACATTTTGTAGTAAGCATAAAGAAACGGGGAAATTAATCAGGGGGATACTCGCCCAGAAAACAGCAGTAGCAGAAACGACTTCCACCAAGCCCGCTCCCTTTGTTTGGCCAACATCGAAAAACAAATAGACTTATGCCACACTGAAGACATTAGTATTTGAAAATTTAGTATGTTTTGATCTACAGCTGGCATGGCTTAACAATCACATTCCTCTAGCAGTTTTGTCTTACCTCCCCGCATGCACGCCTCGGCGGACAGCACCATTTCGGTGCAAAGAAGACCCCTTCAACCCGGTAACCGCTATACATTACCAGAAAGTGGTTCTTTTTTTTGTTGTATAAAAAACTAACTGTTTGTAATAAAACAGTTAATTTTTATATGCAATAGATGGCACGGCTGTTGCTTTCTATCATTCGACAAAAAATAACAATCAATATACCCAAACGAGCGACCCACCGCTTCAGGAGCCTAACATGCAGACCATCATCGCTGAAACCATTATGGACAGTTCACCGTTATCCTTTCGTCCTGATAGCGGGGTGATAGTCGCCCTGCGCCAGCTGCTAACCGCCAGTATGTCCGGTGCACCGGTGGTTGATGCCGATAACATTCTAATCGGCTTTCTGTCTGAAGCTGACTGTATGCGCGGTGCGCTGATGGGAGGCTACTTCTCGACCATCGGCGAGTTAGTTCGCGACCGGATGACAACCGAAGTCGAATCGATCGGTGCCAATACCAACCTGGTCGATGTCGCGGAGAAATTCCTGTACAACAACCGCAGGGTACTGCCGGTGGTTGAGGAAGGAAAAGTGGTCGGGCTGGTGCAGCGCCGCTGCGTACTCGAGAAACTACTGGAGCAAATCGACAACAAGTGAGTGACTAAGTAATTTGGACCTTAGGTTTCATTACGACAGTTAGGCTCTTTAAAGACTAACGTCAGCTGTGTAGCGAGCGCACGTTAGGCCGTTAAATATCCTGACTTACGCTCACGACTAGCGCTAAGATTAACACAGGCACTGGCTATTGTTTTTTAACCAAAATCACCGGTAATGTAACCACGTGTTCGTTTATCTTGTGGTGCATTAAATATTTGTTCAGTATCACCATGTTCCACTAACTCTCCCATTAAAAATAAAGCGGTTTTATCGGCAATACGTTTCGCTTGTGCCATTGAATGGGTAACAATAACCACTGAATAAACGGCGTAATAGCGTGGGCTTAAACACGGTTAACTTCACCATGAGGTTTACTTTCGACAAATGAATAACCAATACCTCTGACAGTTTCAATAAAATGGTGTTGCTCACCAATTTTTTTGCGAATACCACGTACATGGACATCAATATTTCGATCAACCACTACGGCATCATTGCCATAAGCATTATTGATGATTTGCTCACGTGAAAAAACTTGCCCTGGGTGCTTAGCCAAATAATGTAATAATTTAAATTCAGTAGCTGTTAGCTTTATTGGGCTTTGTTCAAAGTTAACTTTGTATTTATTGCTATCAATACTTAGTCCGTTGATATTGATGATTGACTTGTCTGGTAGGGCTAATGACTGCTCTTGACGAAAACGCGCTTTTATTCTGGCAATAAGCTCTTTAGTGCTAAAAGGTTTCGCCATATAATCATCGGCACCAATACCTAAGCCCAAGACAATATCACTTTCTTCACTTTGGGCCGTGAGCATAATAATAGCGGTTTCAGCAATGGCAGGTGTTGCACGGACTTTTTGACAAATAGTTAAGCCATCCATCTCTGGTAGCATCAGGTCTAAGATTACTAAATCGGGCTGGTGTTGGTTGATCAACGCTAATCCGCTGACGCCATCTTCTGCGCAAAGTACATCAAAGCCTTCACTAGTAAGGTTATACGCCAATATTTCTGCAATATCTGGCTCATCTTCAACTATAACAATTTTTTTACATTCGTAATGGGTTCACATAAATAGTATTACTAACAAAGGACCATGGTTTTATTAAGGACTAATAAAGAAATAGTGATTTATACAACTACATATTTTTCATGAATAGACCCTTGTTTCTTTAATGAAGGTCGTTTTTTCTGCTGTGTATTTAATTCGAGAACGATGCACTATTTTAACACTCTTTTCTTTTTAACTAAGAATAGAGTGTGTTGCGCTAACCATTTGAAATCACCACCGAAAGCGAGCATTCGATTTACATGACTTCTGTATATTAAATGTTTAATGGTTCTATGGCGCTTTGAGGCACAAAGTGAGATATGTTTTACGGTAAGTCTGTGCACCAAGCTCCATAGAATATGCTGCTAATGTCAGAACCCTTCAATATAGTGAACGTAATGGCAGAGTCTATTGTTTTAATAATTAGGGCCGCAAAGAGGTAGGCGTTAATCTCAAACTGCCACAATTGGCTTAATGGTGATCACTACCAATTGACTATGCAAAGTTAACTAAACGTTGTGTTCATAAACAGAGATAGCCTTGGAAGTTTTATATTTTCAATATTAATTTTTATTTTTTCCCCAAAGGAAGCGATTAAATCGTCTTTGATGAACTCAAATAAGCTACGCCTTAAATTTGTACTCTAGAGATGAATGCAATTGTTAACGCTTAAACCGAACTGATGCTTTGTATTGTGACCTGTCAGTTTTCAATATGTTTGGTTTCATTTTGTTGTGCTGGTGGTAATGATTCTTATTTACAAACTTGTTAACGTAGTCTAGATATTAGTCTACTATTGGTTAGTCAGTTATTTTTATCGGACGTTACAATGGTTATAAATAAGTCATAAAACGGTCATAAATTAGATGCATAGTGACGTTATGATGAAACTATTATTTAAATTAAGTATTCAAACTAAGGAGTAGTGAGAAAATGCTAACAAAGAAGTTTTTTAAATCTAAGCAAGAAGCTGAAGTTACTTTTGAATTTAATGTAAGTCAGGCAGATAAAGTGCAGCTAGTAGCAGAGTTTAATAATTGGCAACCCCTTGATATGAAATATGTGAAAAAGGATAAAGTTTACCGAGCTAAAGTAAGGTTACCAAAAGATAGGAAGTTTCATTTTCGTTATTTAATTGATGATGAAATTTGGGAAAACGATCATCAAGCTGATGCTTATGTAGCCAATGATTTTGGTAGTGATAATAGTGTTGTTGATACCGCTATAGCCTAATTGAGTTAAGTATAAATGATGACTATGGATGGCGTCGAACAGCTATTATATTTACAAGGTGTTGGTCTTGAATATACCAGCTATCAAGGTAAAAATGTTTACTTTAGTAATCAAACGCGCTGCTCTGTGCTGAACGCTTGTGGCTATAACATTGATGATGAAGTTGAAGTAGCACAAGCTAATTTTACCCTCGATGTAAAACCTTGGCTACAGCTATTAGCTCAGCAGTGTTTTAGTTGCCAAGACGATGATAGTTTTACTGTGCGTATTGACCCTGATTTTGCCAATGCAAGGCTGCACTGGCAAATATCTCAAGATGGCAAATCAATGTTCAATGGCTCTGCCGATATTAATACTTTAGTTGAGGTCGGCAATTACCATCACCAGGGAAAACGCTACAGTGAACGTCGAGTTGTACTAAGTGATTATAAACAAGCAGATTTTAAAAGTTTAGCCATAGGGTATTATCGACTTATGGTCAGTATTAATCTGCCTGAGGATGATGTATTAGCAACGGCCGAAATAACTATCAATTCAGCGGAAAGTGAACTCATTGTCTATCCCAAACACGTTTATCAACCGAGCACTCATAGGTGCTGGGGAATATCTGCACAACTTTATACCTTAGTGAGCGATGAAAATTTTGGCATAGGTGATTTTAATGACCTAACTGAACTTATCACCCACAGCGCTGTTGCGGGTGCTGATTATATTCTATTAAACCCATTACATGCTTTATTTGAAGATCAAGCTGAACGCGCTAGTCCTTATAGCCCAAGCGATCGATTTTGCTTAAATCCAATTTATATCCACATACAAAATTGTCCCGATTATCCGCACAGTAAGCTTGCTCAGCAATTGGTTACACAGCAGCTAAGTACTAATGCGGATAAATTAACTGTAATGCAAACCGAAAAGTCTAAAACCTATATTGATTATCAAAAAGTTGTGGATTACAAGTACCCGGTTTTTATTGCACTCTTTAATAGTTTCCTGCAATACGAATTGAACCAAAATAGTGCTCGCTATCAAAATTTCTTGTCTTTTAAAACAAAGCATAATGATCGAATTCAACGTTATAGCCATTGGCTCCTAGCAAGGAATAACTTAGCGGCACAATATAACGATGTTGATTTTATTTGTTATTTACAATGGCTGGCGCACGAACAATTGTCTCTATGTCAGTCACATGCCAAAAAAAGCCAGATGAAAATAGGCTTGATTAATGATCTTGCCGTGGGCTGTAATTCCGATGGTCATGAATTTTATAGCCATGAAAATTTGTTTGTTAATGATGTCAGTATCGGGGCACCGCCAGACCTATGGGCACCTTTAGGACAAAGCTGGGGCTTGCCGCCAATGAATCCTATTAAACTCAAACAAAGTGGTTTTACCCATTTCCGGCAACTACTTAAGGCAAATATGCGTGATTGCGGAGCATTACGACTCGATCATGTTATGGCGCTAATGCGTTTATGGTGGCACTTCACCAATAGTAAGTCTGAGCAAAACGCTTGTTATGTCTATTACCCTTTTGAGCAGATGTTAGCGATATTGAACTTGGAAAGTCAGTTAAATCAGTGTGCGGTTATTGGTGAAGATTTGGGCGTTGTTCCAGAGGAAATTAAATATGCTTTGGCAAGTGCGGGAATTTTCAGTAATAGTCTTTTTTATTTTAGCAAAGACCAATACGGACAGTTTACCGCACCAGAACATTTGCCCCAGCATACCTTAATGATGATCGCTAATCACGATGTTGCCACGTTTAATGCTTGGTGGCATGAAAGTGATTTAGAGCAACGTCAGCAATTACATCTTTTTACCGACAATGAGCAGTTTACTCATGCGCAACATCAGCGTAAACAAGACAAAGTGAACTTACTTATTTGGTTAGGCAATTATTCTGCCAACAAAACAGCTTTGCACGCTGATAGTGAGGCTAAGCTGGTTTATCAAGCACTGGTTTTAGTGTTAGCAAAGAGTAAAGTTGCCTTGTTAACCCTACAACTCGATGACTTAGCCCAGGAATATTTACCGGTAAATATTCCTGGAACCGACAGTGAGTATCCTAATTGGCGTCGACGTTTGAGTAAAAGTAGTAAGCAACTGCTGGCAAATAATATATTTTTCAGCCAGTTAGCTGAAACCCGAAAACAAGCGAAATGAACAATATGATAAGGTTAATAATATCATGACAGACACTCTATTGATGGCTGACCAGGAAAAACAAGACGGCGATAAAATACAAGCGAATATTGGCGATTATTCAGCACAAATTACTGCTTTTGAACAAGCCGTATTCGCTGATCCCTTTGCTTTTCTGGGGGTACATTCTTATAACGAACTATCTGTTATCCTTAGGGTTTATATTCCTGGCGCAGAGCAAGTCTTTTATCAAAGCGAGCATAAAAAAATTGCTTATCAAAGGTATAAAGGTTCCGCTCTATTTACCTTAATTTTAAAGAAAAGTAATTTACAAAAGAATTACCTACTTTGTATTGTTTACCCGTTAATAACAGTGCAAGAAACCGATAGTTATTCATTAGCGAGTACCTTAGATGAGCAAGCGATGTACCTATTTAGCGAGGGGGCATTAGCACATGCCTATCAGCATTTGGGAGCGCATTGGCAAAGTCAAAATAATACCTCCGGTGTACGTTTTACGGTGTGGGCGCCTAACGCTCAATGTGTTAGCGTCATTGGCGATTTTAATCATTGGAATGCAACACGTCATTTAATGCGCAAACATCCCAGTAGTGGTGTATGGGAAATTTTTATTTGCAACGCACAGGCCGGGCAAGGTTATAAATTCAGTCTACTAAGTCAAGACGGACAACGGTTAGAAAAAGCTGATCCCTTTGCTTTTGTTATGCAAATGTCGCCAGCAACGGCGTCAGTAATCGCTGAGCAAGACTTCACCACTCAGTTAAATCGTCAACATAAAGGTCTAACGGCTACACAAGCTCAAGAGAGATTATTACGTAATGCAATTGATCGACCGATCAGTATTTATGAAGTACATGCTGGTTCTTGGCAGCGTAATTCTGAGCAAGTTGCCAAGGGTGAAAGCGGCTATTTAAGTTATCAAGAGTTGGCAGAAAAGCTCGTACCCTACGTAAAAAACATGGGGTTTACTCATATTCAGTTGATGCCGATAAGTGAATTCCCTTTTGATGGTTCTTGGGGCTATCAACCGATAGGTATGTTTGCGCCAACCCGTCGTTTTGGCAGTATTGCCGATTTTCAGCAACTAGTTGATGCTTGTCATCAGCAAAACATAGGTTTACTGATTGATTGGGTTCCAGGACACTTTCCCAGTGATGTCCATGGTTTAGCTAAATTTGATGGTAGCCATCTATTTGAACATGCAGACAAACGGCAAGGTTTTCATCCTGATTGGCAAACTCATATTTATAACTATGATCGCGGTGAAGTAAAAAGCTTTTTAATTTCTAATGCCATGTATTGGTTTGATCGTTTTGATATTGATGGTTTACGAGTCGATGCCGTCGCTTCCATGTTGTATTTAGACTATAGCCGAGCCGACGGCCAATGGTTAGCCAATAAATATGGCGGCCGAGAAAACTTAGCCGCAATTGAATTGCTAAAACAAGTCAATCTACGTTGTTATCAACAACATCCTGGCATCATGATGGCGGCAGAAGAGTCCACTGCTTGGCCTGGCGTAACTCAATATACCGAACATGGTGGTTTAGGTTTTGGCTATAAATGGAATATGGGCTGGATGAATGACAGCTTAAGTTATATGACACGTGATCCCTTGTATCGCAGCCATCACCATAATGAAATGACCTTCTCACTCATGTATGCCTATAGCGAAAACTTTATTCTGCCACTGTCACATGATGAAGTTGTCCATGGTAAAGGTTCTTTACTCAATAAAATGCCGGGAGATGACTGGCAGAAATTCGCCAATTTACGTGCTTACTTTGCGTTGATGTGGGCGCACCCTGGGAAAAAATTACTTTTTATGGGCGGAGAGTTTGCACAGCGAAATGAATGGCATCATGATCATTCGTTAGACTGGCATTTACTTGAAGATAGAGCTCATCAGGGAATGCAGGACTTGATCAAACAACTTAATGGATTATATTGCCAATCTCCTGCCTTGTATGAGTTAGACGATAAACCCTTTGGTTTTCAATGGCTTGATGAAAATAATGCACAACAAAGCATTTTTAGTTTTATTCGTTTTGCTAAAGATTTAACCGAACATGTCGTGGTGGTGAGTAATATGACACCAAATCCCGTACAAGAATTTAGAGTGGGCGTGCCGAGTCATCATGATTATCGGGTAATTTTTAATAGCGATGCCGAAAAGTTTGCCGGCTCTGATTTTAATCAACAGCAGACTTTAGTCAATCATGATATGCCTTGGCAAGGCGTGGAACACAGCGTTTGTTTACAGTTACCTCCGCTTGCCACTGTTTATTTAGCCAAGGTTGAACAATGAGTGAATTTTCTTTAGGGGTTGGTGCTGAATCAAACATTGCAGAGTTAACACCTATACACTCTCGGCAAGTACTCACTAAGCAACTTATGCAACAATTCAGTCAAGGGCGATCCCAGCCCCTTGGTGCAAGTTTGGTGCTGGCGCCTACTAAAGAAAAGCAAGGCGTAAACTTTGCCGTTTATTCCCCTCAAGCTAGTCAAGTTGAACTCTGTTTGTTTGATAACACGGGTAAGATTGAAATAGCGCGCTTGCCGCTTCATCAAGGAGCTGAGCATATTTGGCATGGCCAGGTCATGGGTATTGGACTTGGGCAGCTTTATGGCTTTCGCGCTCATGGTGAAAATAAACCTGAACTAGGTTTGCACTTTAACCCTAACAATTTATTGATAGATCCCTATGCTAAAGATTTGCAAGGCCAGTTTTCGTACGGTGTCACTGGCGGAGAAGTCGACACCGATAATGCGACTTTAATACCTAAATCTAGAGTGGTGGCATTAAGCGATTTTCAAACTAAATATGCTAGTAAAACAACAAGCAATTATCAAAACAACCGACCTAACATTCCTTGGAGTGAGACAGTTATTTATGAATGTCATGTCAAAGGTGCAACCATAAATAACCTCGCTATTGATGAGCAATATCGAGGCAAGTTTTTAGGCTTGGCTGAGGCTAACTTTATTGAACATCTTAAGACTCTAGGTGTGACTACCTTAGAGCTGTTGCCGGTGCATAGTTTTATCAGTGAACGTTTTTTAATAGATAAAAAACTGACTAACTATTGGGGCTACAACAGCGTGAACTTTTTTACTCCTCAGTATGAATTTCTCTCGCATGGAAATATCAGCGAGTTTCAAAACATGGTCTATCGACTGCATCAGCATAATATTGAAGTTATTATTGATGTGGTTTTTAATCACACGGCAGAAGGTAATGAACAGGGTCAAATCCTTAATTTACGCGGCTTAGCAAATAGTGATTATTATCGCTTAGATGGACAAGACCCGAGTATTTATATTAATGATACCGGCTGTGGTAATACCTTAAATTTATCTCACCCCAGAACCTTACAATTAATCATGGACAGTCTCAGGTATTGGGTGGAAGTCATGGGAGTAGATGGCTTTCGCTTTGACCTCGCGCCTATTTTAGCGCGTGATCCCCAAGGTTTTAATTACCAACACAGCTTTTTTCAGAGCATTGCTCAAGACCCGGTATTAAACCACGTTAAACTTATTGCTGAGCCGTGGGATATAGGCCCAGGAGGATATCAGTTGGGCGCATTTCCGATTGCCTGGCGTGAGTGGAATGATAAATATCGCGATACTGTGCGCCGTTTTTGGCGTGGAGAGCATGGACAAGTAGCCTATTTAGCGCAGCGTATACATGGTTCCCATGATTTATTTGCTCATAATGGTCGTGATGCCAGCGCCAGCATAAATTTTATTACCGCCCATGATGGTTTTACCTTAGCTGACTTAGTGAGTTTTCAAGACAAGCATAATGATGCCAATGGTGAAGAAAATCGTGATGGTCATAATAATAACTACTCACAAAATAATGGTATCGAGGGCGAAACCGACAATGTTGACATCAATGCTTTAAGGCTAAAGCAGCAAAAAAACATGTTGTTTACTTTGCTCTTTTCTCAAGGCGTGCCAATGCTCAGTGCTGGTATGGAGCAGGGCCATAGCCAACAAGGCAATAACAATGCCTATTGCCAAGATAATGAGATGAACTACCTGAGCTTTATCTCCGATTCTGGAGGGGAAAGTGACAGCCGACACAAGCCGAGTGAACATGGTTTGTTTGTTTTTATTAGCGCAGCGCTTAAGTTGCGCAAACAATTTAAAATTTTTCAACAAAGTCGCTACATTCATCCCAATGATGATGAGTTCGACTGGTTATGGTTAACACCGAGCAGCGATTCAATGACAGAAGAAGATTGGCAAGATGCGAGTAAGCAGTTGCTTATTTGCCTTATTGTCAATAAAGCTGTCAATAAAACTACCGTTAAAGTTGCAAGCAACGATTGCAGTAAACCGCAAGATAATAACGATGCTTTGCTGATGGTCCTTAATGCTGGTAGTGAGGATATGGTCATCAGTCTTCCGCGGATTAACAATGTTACTTTTTGGCAAGTGAGTCTGCACAGCTTGGCTAATGTACCTGCTGAAGAAGCATATCGTGCCGGCACCGATATGATAATTCCAGCTCAAAGTGTTTGGCTGATGTGCCCAAATAGAGGAAATAGTTTCAGTATCTAAAGCGAGTGCTAAATAATAGCAAAGAGTCAGGAAATCTCATTTTTTTCAACCCGTTTAAGCGAGTGTTAAAAGGAATAACAATGGAAAAGTCAACAAGAAGTCAATGTAGGGTAAGAGACTGGCGAGGAGCTCCAGTGATTGATGAAAAGACACTATATGACGATTTAACGCGCCACTTCTATTACACGCTAGGGCGAGACCAAGAGACGCAATCGCATTTGTATCTATACAACGCCTTAGCCTTAACTATTCGAGATCGCCTTGTTGCTCTCTGTCGTGCCACACGAGAAGCACGTCTAGCATCACCACGCAAACAAGTGGCTTATTTATCATTAGAGTTTTTAATGGGGCGAGCTCTTAGTAATGCCGTACTTAATTTAGACCTAGATGCTAGTGTAAAAGAGGCATTGAAACAATATTGTTCCAATATAGAAGAGGTCAGCGAAGCTGAGCATGATGCTGGTTTAGGTAACGGCGGCTTAGGTCGTTTAGCTGCATGCTTTTTAGATAGCTGTGCTAGTTTAGCCTTGCCAGTAACTGGTTATGGTATTCGCTACGAATACGGGATGTTTAACCAAAGTATTGAAAATGGTTATCAAGTAGAGCATCCAGATAACTGGCTGAGAGAGGGGCACCCATGGGAAATATCAGCACCTGAGCATAGCCGCCGGATTAAATTTTTTGGCAAGGCCAGTGTTTATCAAGATATGCAGGGGAAAATACATCATCAATGGTTAGAAACACAAGATGTTTTGGCAGTTCCTTATGATGTACCTGTGCCGGGTTATAAAAATGAAGTGGTCAATACCTTAAGGCTATGGAAAGCAGAGGCAACGGATGAATTTAATTTATCTGAATTTAATGCCGGTAGTTACAGTGAAGCGGTTGCTCATAAAAACCTAGCAGAGCAAATTACTATGGTGCTCTATCCAAATGATAGTAGTGAGAATGGTAAAGCACTCAGATTAAGGCAACAGTATTTTTTAACCTCCGCCACGCTACAAGACATTTTGGCGAGTTGGACGGAAAGACACGGTGATGATTTTAGCGATTTTTCGCAATTTAATGTTTTCCAGTTAAATGATACTCACCCAAGCATTGCCGTGGCTGAATTAATGCGTTTACTGCTCGATGAACATGATCTCAGCTGGCAACAAGCATGGCAAATTACCAGCCAAACGATGGCTTATACTAACCATACTTTGTTACCCGAAGCACTAGAGAAATGGTCAGTTGCTTTGTTTGAACATTTATTACCGCGTTTACTGGAAATAATCTACGAAATTAATGCCCACTTTTTGGTCACGGTCGCGTGTAAATGGCCAGGTGATGTTGCTAAACAACGCGCTATGTCCTTAATCGAAGAAGGTGATGTGCCACAAATACGTATGGCTTATTTAGCTATTGTTGGCTGCTTCTCTGTTAATGGTGTTGCGGCTTTACATACGCAATTATTAATTGATGGCTTATTTAATAACTTCTATCAACTTTGGCCGGAGAAGTTTAACAATAAAACTAATGGTGTCACGCCCAGACGCTGGTTATCTCATTGTAATCCAGCTTTAGCGAAACTGCTGAATGATAAAATAAATGACGACTGGGTAACTGACTTTAGTCGAGTAAGTGCCATAAGGCGTTTTTATGATGATGAGGATTTTTGTCAGCAGTGGCGACAGGTTAAGCAGCAAAATAAAGCCATATTAGTCGCTATGGTGCATAGACAATGTGATGTTGAGTTTGATGTAACTATGCTTTTTGACGTGCAAGTAAAGCGTTTCCATGAGTACAAGCGACAATTACTGAATATATTGCATGTTATTCATCTATATGATCGTATTCGCTGCGGTGATACGCAAGATTTTACACCTCGCTGCATTCTCTTTGGCGGCAAGGCCGCACCTGGTTATTTTATGGCAAAGTTAATCATTAAATTGATCAATAATGTCGCCGACACCATTAATAACGATCCCCAGGCAAAGCCTTTTCTACGGGTGGCTTTTTTACCTAATTACAATGTCACCGCTATGGAGACTATTTGTCCCGCTACAGATTTATCTGAACAAATATCGACTACAGGTAAAGAAGCTTCTGGCACTGGCAACATGAAATTTATGATGAATGGCGCTATCACCATTGGCACCTTGGATGGCGCTAATATTGAAATTAGAGAAGCGGTAGGTGAGGAGAACTTCTTTTTATTTGGTGCCAGTAGTGAACAATTATCAGAAATTCGACAACACTATGATCCGGTTAAACTTATCAACGAAGATGATGATTTTAAGAACGTCATGGGCTTACTGGAATCCGGCCACTTTAACTTATTCGAAGCGCAATTATTTCAACCCATTATTGATGCCATTAAAAACCCTAAAGATGAGTGGTTAGTCGCCCAAGACTTTGCCAGTTATGTTCAAGCACAACGACAAGTATCACTTGCCTATCAAGACCAAGACTATTGGACCCGGTTGAGTATTTTAAATACTGCAGCGAGTGGTAGTTTTTCAAGTGATAGGACGATCAGTGAATACAGCCAAGATATTTGGCAATTAGCAGCGAGTGAAAACGAGATAAGTAACAGTTTAAAAAGTTGATCGAAAAGTATTTTATAGATAAATAATATATTTAGTAACTTATGGAGAAGGGTATATGCCAAATTATGAAAATCGTTATATTAGTAATTTAACAAAGGACACCTATGCACTAATTTTAGCTGGAGGTCGAGGCTCACGTTTACATGAATTAACCGATTGGCGGGCAAAGCCAGCGGTGTATTTTGGCGGTAAGTTTAGGCTCATTGACTTCCCGCTGTCTAATTGTATTAATTCAGGCATCCGCCGTGTCGGTATCGCCACGCAATATAAATCTCACTCACTTATTCGTCATGTTAATCGCGCTTGGGGACATTTTAAGAGAGAACTGGGCGATTCCGTAGAAATATTACCCGCTTCACAGCGTTGTGGTGACGGTTGGTATTGTGGCACCGCCGATGCCGTTTTTCAAAATATGGATATTATCCGCGATGAGTTGCCTAAATACGTGATGATACTTTCGGGTGATCATGTTTACCGTATGGATTATGGCGCGTTAATCGCCAAACACGCGGAAACGGGTGCTGACATGACGGTATGTTGTATTGAAACTAATCTAGAAGAAGCAGCCAATACTTTTGGTGTTATGACCGTTGATAGCGACAAAAGAGTTATTCGCTTTGACGAAAAACCCGCTATCCCCAGTTCAATACCGGGTAAACCTGAGCTATGTTTGGCTTCTATGGGGAATTATGTCTTTAATACCGAGTTTCTCTTTGAACAGTTAAGAAAAGATGCTGAACGAAAAGGTTCAGGGCGAGATTTTGGTCACGATATTATCCCAGCAATTATTGAACAGCATAATGTATTTGCCTTCCCATTTACCAATCCCAGTAGTACAGAACAAGCATATTGGCGAGATGTTGGCAGTTTGGATTCTTTTTGGCAGGCAAATATGGAGTTAGTTTCTCCTGAGCCTAAGCTTGATCTCTATGATGAGAGTTGGCCTATATGGACTTACCAAGAACAATTAGCACCGGCAAAATTTATTTTTAATGATGATAATCGACGAGGGGTGGCCGTGGATTCTACAATTTCGGGAGGGTGTATTATTTCCGGTGCACACGTGCGTAAATCGTTACTTTTTTCTAGAGTGCATGCGCATTCGCATTCCATTATCGAAGAAAGTGTAATTTTACCGCAGGTTGATATTGGTCAATATAGTAAAATAAAACGCGCCATTATTGACCGAGGTTGTAAAATCCCTGATAACCTGTCGATTGGTTATGATAAGCAGCAAGACATTGCTAATGGTTTTCGAATATCGGCTAAAGGGATCGTACTAGTAACCCCTAGCATGCTAACTGCATTGGCTGAAAAAAAGGCGTTACAAGATAAAACAAATAAAGATTTGGAATTGGCTTAGCTAAAGGATGAATAAATGCAAATATTAATGGTGGCAGCAGAAAATGATGCTATTGAAGGCGCGAAAGTCGGTGGTATGGCTGATGTGATACGTGATGCGCCATTGGCTTTAGCTGAGCAAGGTCACCACGTTAGTGTGATTATTCCGGATTATGGCGATTATGCTCAATACTACCCCTCTAGACAGATAGCTTGTTTTTCGCTGTCGTTTGCTGGAAGCATCGAACAGGTCACCTTAACAGAATTGGAACTTCCTTCGTTCAAGGCAGAGAAAGGCTCGACAAAAAATCAGCAAGGTTGCGTACGGCAAATGGTGATAAGCCACGCTATTTTTACAGAGCAGGGCATAGGACGAGTGTATTTGGATGATGAAAGCAGTCGGCCATTCGCCAGTGATGCCAGTAAATATGCACTGTTTAATGCCGCGGTACTTGAGGCTTTAACACAAAACCATCTTGCTTGCCCTGATGTGTTGCATTTACATGACTGGCATAGCGCTTTAATTACGGTACTCATTGAATACGCGAGCCGCTACCAGGCATTAAAATCGATCACCAGTGTCTTTACTGTTCACAATTTAGCATTACAGGGAATACGACCTCTACAAGGCGATGAATCTAGCCTTGAAGCTTGGTTTGGTTCATTAAGTTATGATGGTCAAGTAATTTGTGACCCGCGTTATCCCCATTGTATTAACCCTATGCGTGCAGCGATTAACTTGGCTGATAAAGTGCATTTTGTTTCGCCGACTTATGCACAAGAGGTGCTGTTGGCCAGTGAGCATAGCCAAGGGTTATACGGTGGCGAGGGCTTAGAGCAAGATTTACTGAACGCTAATAATGAGCAACGATTGGTTGGTATTTTAAATGGTTGTCAATATGACTCGCTAGTGAGTGATAACGTGGTGAGCCGAGAACAATTGTTGACTACCGCCAAGCATGAACTGTTAACTTGGATAGCCAGAAGTGAGCAATTGAGCAGCAGCCATTATATTGCCAGTCAACGCGTTATTGCTTGGTTAGAGCAAGATAAGATCACAAATGATACCTCTGTTACTAATACGGGACCGCTAGTGACGAGTGTTGGTCGGTTAACTGATCAAAAAATGTTGTTATTGCGTAAAGACCAAACTGTAAGTGGTAATGTCAGCCTGTTATCACGTTTATTAGAGAAATTAGCCGAGGCCAATGGCCGCTTGATTATCTTAAGTTCAGGAGATCGGAAAATTGCGCTAGAGCTCACTCAGCTAATGGCTCAGCATAATAATTTTTTGTTTCTAAATGGTTATGGGCAAGCGCTAAGCGATGTTATATATCGAAGTGGTGATTTATTTTTAATGCCTAGCTCCTATGAACCTTGCGGTATAAGCCAAATGTTAGCATTGAGGGCCGGGCAGCCATGTCTGGTTCACGCGGTAGGCGGTTTAAAGGACACTGTTCAACACTTGGAGAATGGTTTTTGTTTTACCGGTAATACCATTGCCGAGCAACAAGAGCAATTAATGACGGTTTTCAGCCAAGCGATTCATTTATTTCAACAAGATAACAGCTGCTGGCAGCAGTTAGTGACTTGTGCTAAGCAAAGCCGGTTTAGTTGGCAGGAAAGTGTTGCCCGTTATGTGCGAGAGTTGTATTCCTAGTTATAGGAAATAAAGCAAGTGTTTGCAATATCAAGTAGTGAAAATTTTTACCACTCAGCGTGAATTAGAAAGCTTAGAACTACTGTCATATATTTTGACGTTAGATGATGCACGATAGAGTAAGTAAGTAAGTAAGTATTAATTAAATTTAAAACTTTAATAATAAACTATCAAGATATTGCTCAATTGAAGGAACTGGTTTTGTACTTGTCACAACATAGAATCTTAGATCAGAATATGCTTGGTTTATGACTCTATAAATATTTCTCACACGTTTTGGGGGCGTTTTTCACCTTAGAGGTAATACTCTACTTCATCTCAATTTTCAAAAAAGTTAATGACCGCTATGGTGGCGAAGCTGACTATTTATTGTGATGAATTCAGGACTTAATTAGGTCGACTTTGTGGTAAATACTGAGGATTAGTGCTATCTCGGTATGGGGCACAAACAGAGATAGATTTTATGTGGTGCTTCTGTCCCTGCAGAAGTAAAATTCTGTGTTTAGGATTTAAGACTCCACGGTAACTCGTTATTTAGTTAGCCCAGACACTTAGAACAGACACAACTAGAGAGTGAAAAATAAGGATTCTTTGACTGTACTTAAAACATACCTTGATGTTCTAAGCGAGTTTGACCTAATATCTGACCATCAAGCAGATAGACTTTACGTTTCGCCATTTCAGCATAACGTTTGTCGTGAGTGACTACACAGAGGG
>NZ_JABSOV010000078.1:0-10732 GCF_013215345.1 Colwellia sp.
CAAACGCTTCGCAGTGGTAAAGTCAGAGTGTCGTAAATTAAAGGTAATGTGATCTCCGGATGAAAAAGGTGATTTAACCTCTCGCTCAACAATAGCACCGTTGGCGATACGACCTACCGTTGGAATATTAACTAACACTTGCGAGCCATCTAAACCTTGTGCACCTAGACCACTAACGATTAAAGATCCTTGGGCTACCGCATAAGCATTACCATCGATGCCCATTAAAATAGTTTGTAATAAGGTACCACCACGTAGGCTATTAGCACTACCCATACTAGAAACAGTAACATCTATAGTTTGCCCCGTTTTGGTAAAGGCTCTTAATTCAGCATGTACCGCTACAGCAGCAACATTTTTGATTTTTGGTTTTAGTTTTTCTGGCATAGTAATACCAAAGTTACTTAACATAGTTTTAAAACTTTGCTCGGTAAACGGGCTTTGCTCACCGGTGCCAGGTAAACCAACCACTAAACCATAACCCACTAATTGGTTTGAACGTACCCCAGCAACATCGGCTAAATCTTTAATACGCTGAGCACTTACTGACGAGGATGCCAATAATGCCAGGAGGATAAATGTATTTATTACTACTTTCATTAGACTTATACCTTAGATTGAAACCTTAAACTAAACCCTTAAAAAACACTTTGAACTGAAACTCTGCGTTAACGCCAAGCCTATTTTATCTGTGAAGAAACTAAAATGGCCACCAAGAGCTGTTGAAAAACTTAACCATCCAACCTTGCTCATTGGTATCCGCAAAGCTACCGGTACCTGCATATTGAATGCGCGCATTGGCGACTTTAGTTGATAAAATAGTATTGTTAGAATTAATATCTTTGGAGCGAATAACACCCGTTAAGCGAATATATTCATCGCCATTATTTAGCGTTAACCACTTTTCACCACGAATCATTAAATTTCCGTTAGGTAACACTCTCAGTACATGGACTGAAATATTGCCAGTTAAGCTGTTACCTTGATCAGCTTTTGAGTCACCTTTAAAGCTTGAATCTTGACTGATACCGAATTGAAGTGATTCACCCCCAATAGTGACTGGAAAACCACCTAGACCGGTAACAGCATCTAAGCTACTGTCATTTTCTTTTTTTAGCTCAGTTTTAGCATTTTTCTTGGCTTGCGTTCTTTCACTTAAAATAACTGAAATAATATCGCCAACACGGTGCGCTTTAGAGTCTGAATAAATATTATTAACGTAATTGGGTTTAAATAATGATCCCGTCGGTACAATACGTTCTTCTTCTTCTTCTGGCATTATTGGCGCAAAATCAGGGTCGTTTGGCAGTGCTTTACTTAATTCGACGGTATTACTACAAGCTGTAGTAACAGCAATTAATAAGCTAACGGAAAGTAACTTAACCATGGATAAATAGCCTTTGCTTAAGGTAAATTTGCTTAAAATGGTTTTACTTTTCATCACTGCCTCCTGTTTGTTCACTAAGTTAAACTCAACTATATAAAAGTGAACAATATAAAATAAGAATTTGTACTAAAGCTGTTGATTGATATAACTCAGCATCTGATCAACGGCGGAAATCACTTTGGAATTCATTTCATAGATACGCTGACTCTCAATTAAGTTAACCAGCTCTTCCGTGGTATTTACATTGGAAGTTTCAAGTGCGCCTTGGACCAACATACCGTAACCTTCAAGGCCAGGTACCCCTTCTTGTGGCGCGCCACTGACCGCAGTTTCTATATATAAATTCTGCCCTACTGGCTGAAGGCCGGTAGGGTTAACAAAGTTGATTAAGTTAATTTGACCTACCACGGCAGGCTCCGCCTGTCCTTGCAGTGTCACTGAAACTTCACCATCTTGAGAGACAATAATGCTTAGGGCATCTTCAGGAATAGTCACTTGCGGCTGAATAAGATAACCCGCACCAGGAGTAACCATATTGCCTTCGTCATCCATGGTAAATTGACCATTACGACTATAAGCAGAGCTACCGTCTGGCATCAATATTTCAAAGAAACCCTCACCTTGAATCATCAGATCAAGCGCGTTATCTGTGGTAATCATGTCACCTTGGGTATGAATCTTTTGCGTGGCAACTACTTTGGTACCCGCACCTAACATCAAACCTGACGGCGCTTCCGTATCTTGTGCCGTGCGGCCACCGGGTTGATTAATATTTTGATAAAGTAAATCTTCAAAAACTGCCCGGCTTTTTTTAAAGCCTATGGTGCTAGCATTCGCTAAGTTGTTAGAGATTACCGCAATATCTTTATTTTGCGCATCTAAGCCGGTTTTACTTATCCATAATGCTGGGTTCATACATCACCTCTGATTGAGTGGTAACTGTTCACGACAAACAGGTAAACATTTACTAAAATATTGCTATATATATTGTCAATGCTTAAAAAGCACGTAATAACGAAGCAGCACTGGCATCAATTTCTTCTGCGGTCTTCATCATTTTCAATTGCATTTCAAACTGTCGCTGTAATGCAATCATCTCGGTCATTTCATTAATTGGGTTAACATTACTTGATTCTAATGCGCCGCCGAGAACATTAACGTTAACATCGGCAAGTAATTGCCCACCATTTTTGGCGCGAAAAAGACCATCATTGCCTTTTTCAACTAAACGAGTATCTGGATTCACTAACTTGATACGGCCTACTTCTTCTTGCACACTACTCGGTGCACCTTCTGGCTGAACCATGATGGTGCCATCACGAGAAATTTGAATATTATTTACCGGTAGCGGTAGGGTAATAGGGCCATCTTCACCTATAACGAGTTCGCCATCATTAGTTTCTAATGCGCCAGTTTCGGTTAAACGAAAATGACCACCACGGGTATAAGCTTCTTGACCATCTTCAGCTTGCACGGCAAAAAAGCCATCACCTTCAATGGCAACATCTAATGAACGACCGGTATGAAGGACTGAGCCTGAGTCAAAATTTTGGCTAGCACGTTCTGTCATTGAAAAAACACGGGAAGGTAGCCCCTCGCCAAATGCCTGCATACTACGCGCTTGTGCTAAATCGGCTTTAAAGCCAGTGGTTTTAGCATTCGCCAAGTTGTTGGCATTTATTGATAAGGCTTGCATGTTTTGTTTAGCACCACTCATGGCGATATAAAGCAACTTATCCATAATGATTTTCCAAAAATAAAAGGTCATATCTAGTAAATGCAAGGAGGGTGCCAGCTATCATAAAAGCACTTATTGGAAGAGAGAAATAAAGCGGTTAGTCTGTAGGGGGGTATAAAATAAAAAAGCTGCTAGTGGCGTCTAGAAAAACGCCTGCTAACAGCTTTATCATTAACTTACTGGCGTGTACTCTTTGCCAATAACGTTAACGGTTATGAAAACTATCTAATTTGTAAGATAGTTTGGTTTAACTGGTTATCAACTTCCAAGGCGCGCGAGTTGGCTTGGAAATTTCTCTGGGCAGAAATCAAATCGATTAATTCGGTGGTTAAATTAACATTGGATTGCTCTAATGCCGAGGAGTTAATGGTACCAAAAGTACCTGCTCCCGCTTCACCGGCTAACGCTTCACCGGAAACAATACTCTCTTTCCATGAAGTATTTCCTACTTGAGTGAGCCCTTGATTATTGGCAAAGCTAACTAACGCAATACGCGCTAAAGGTTGCTCGGTACCATTACTGTAAGTTGCGCGTACCAGACCATCAGTACCAATATTAATACCGGTTAAACGGCCAACCGCTAAACCATCTTGCTTTAATGAGGTTACTTCAAAATTAGAGGCAAACTGGGTTGGTTCATTCGAGTTTGGTCCTGTGTTATCTAAATTAAAATCGACAATAATCTCCTGAGATGGATCAGCGCCATTACTTAATATCGCCGCGTTCAATGGTGCGGTTTTAATAAGAGTAGGGTTTTGAGTATCGAAGTCACCACTCGGAGTAAAGGTTAATCGTGCGCCGTTAATACCCGCACCATTATTAACTGGTCCGGTAGGAATATCGACCAATATATTATCTACGGCAGAGTACATGTCCCAAGTATTCGGCGCTGACTTTATAAAGTAATAAGTCATTACATGGCTGTCGCCTAACGAATCAAAAATGGTTACCGAGGTTGAGTTGTTATAGGTTAGTGGGTCAGTATGGTCAAAGGTAAAGGCGGGTATAGCATCACCCGCAGGTAAATTCATCTTAACATCCACCTCACTTGTTTTTGTTGGTGCGCCAGAAGCTGTCGGTATTTGTATTGGCGCTGAGGTACTTAGCGCTACCGATGAAGAAGAGCCATCAGCATTAACTGGAAAACCCAATAAATAACCACCGGATGAATTAACGACAAAATTGCTGTCGTTTAATTTAAATTGACCGGCACGGGTGTAAGAAGTCTCTAAACTGTCAATTTCAGGTACAGTGGCAAAAAAACCGTTACCGGTAATAGCTAAATCAAGGGAGTTATTGGTAAATTGAATACTGCCTTGGGAAAACTGCTGAGCAACATCTGCCGTTAAAACACCATCACCTACTTTAGTTTTACCTGAAGCCAGTAAAGATGCTGCATATACATCAACAAACTCTGCTCGAGACTCTTTAAAACCAACAGTGTTAACATTGGCAATATTGTTTGATGTAACATCTAAGTCTTTTTGTGCGGCGTTTAGCCCGCTTAATGCAATATTAAATGACATAGTTTAATCCTCTTAAAAATTCGTTCGGCAACAACAAAATAATCTAATTATAATGTTGTAAACCCACTTAAATGCTTCACGGTTACAAACCGCTTAATGCACCAATAAAGTTAAATAACATAATCTAACTCTCTTAAAAATTCGTTCGGCGACAACAAAAATCATATAATGCTAATGTTGTAAACCCGCTTAAATGCTTCACGGTTACAAACCGCTTAATGCACCAATAAAGTTAAATGACATAATCTAACTTTCTTAAAAATTCGCTACTTTGCTTAATACCTGCCTAGCTAAATTTTTGTTAATGCTCGGCCAGGTAAAGCCTATATTTGCTACTTAATTAAAACGCTAAAATTCATTTAAATTTAGCTGTCACCATCGGCTATTTCTACCACATCAGCTAATGCCATAGAACTTCCGCCGTTAAGGTTAAGTATGATACTGCCGCCAGCACCGGCTAAAGTGACGCTATCTACTTTACGGAATGTCATCGCCTCTATTTCAGCGGCTTGCCCTTCGACCAAACCAACAATACGGAAACGATAAGCGCCTTCCGGAGCTGGTTCGCCCTTATCTGTTTGACCATCCCAAGTAAAGGTAATACCACCGGCGGCAACACTCCCTACTGGCACTGTTTGAATAATTTCACCGGCAATATTTTCAACATAAATATTAACGTTACTGGCTGCAGTGTCTGTAACCAGCTTGCCTTTTACCATTTCACCCTCTTCCATGCCAAAGACATTGTCTTCGACCAAAACACTTCGTCCAACAAGCGATGAAGCTTGCAGTGCTTGGCTAGAAGTCATGGAGCCGGCAAAACTGTCAAAAGAATCATTAAGTCTTGACACACCATCAGTGGTGGAAAAGGCAGTCATCTGCGAGATCATTTCATTGTTATCAACCGGCTTAGTTGGATCTTGATTCGCTAATTCTTGAGTTAACAGCGCAAAAAAGTCAGCCTGAGTGAGCATGCCTTTATCTTGCTCTGCTTCTTTATATTCTTCTTTTTGCCAACGAATTCCATCTAAGGGATTAGTATTAGTAACGGATGTCATTATCTACTCCTACGTTTTGCAATAGACTAAATATAATATCAAAATGGCTCATTATCTTTGCCCTAACTGTAAAGTTTTATTGAGCATGTTTTTGGCTGACTCAGCTAGTTGCACGTTAGTTTGATATGAACGAGACGCAGAGATCATATTAGTCATCTCTTCAATAACATTAACGTTTGGTTTATAGATATAACCGTCTTTATCTGCCATTGGGTGATGAGGTGCATATTCAACATTTAGCGGCTTATCACTTTCAACAATGCCTAAAACACTAACCCCGACACCACTGCCGTCATGTTTCCCTTGCCCTGCGGCAGCTTCTTGCATGGCTGCGGCAAAAACAGGATGTCTAGCGCGGTAAGTTTTATCGGCACTACTACTAACGCTATCAGCATTAGCTATATTACTCGCGGTTGTATTCAAGCGGACTGATTGTGCGCTCATACCGCTGCCCGTAATATCAAATACGTTGAAAAGACTCATAATTATTGACCTCCGCTAATTACTTTCTTCATGGCTTTTATCTTGCCATTAAGAAATTGAACACTTGCCTGATACTCTAATGAGTTTTTTAGATACAAGTTTCGTTCCACTTGTACATCTACAGTATTACCATCACCGGTATCAGGTTGATCGGGTATACGATAATTGACAGAATTATTTAGTTCCATACGAATATCAAAGTGTTTGTCATTGGTACGCGACATGCCCATTTGTTGCTTATTTGCGGCTTGTGCCATTGCTTGTTTGAAATCTAACCCTTTAGCTTTGTATCCAGGCGTATCGGCATTGGCAATATTACTGGCAATAACTTCGGCACGTTGAGAGCGAATAAGCATGCCCTGCGAGTGTAATTGAAAGCTTTGATCAAATCCTATAGCCATAATAGCCTCACGATTATTTACGTTATAGCTAAATGATATTCAATATTTATGCCAAAGGATTAAACTAGGTAGTTGTAAAAGAAAGAGAGTAGCTAGTAAGAATGGTTGCTAACAGCTATTTTAAATAGCTGTTAGCAAAATGTGGTTGGATTATTTTTTCTGATAAACGATACCAGGATTACAGCGTAACATAGTAAAATCTTGGTTTATTCCGGATAAAGACTCCGAGGCCCCTAAAAATAAATAGCCCTCGGGATTTAATGCGCCATGAATTTGACTGATTATTTGTGACTTAATTTCCGGTGAGAAATAAATCAAGACATTACGACAAAAGACAATATCAAAACGGCCCATCAAGCTATAACTATTCAGAAGATTAAGCGGCCTAAAACTGACCATTTTCTTGACTTGATCTTTAATCTTCAACATACCGTTATCACCGGCTTCAAAGAAGCGCTTCTTACGTTCTTCCGATAGGCCACGAGCAATAGCTAAACTATCATAGTGACCGTATTTACAGTGCTCTAACATTGTTGTTGAAATATCGGTACCAATAACCTGTACACCACGAGGGAATGATCCGGGATTTTTTTGTTGGTACTCCAATACAGACATAGCAATTGAGTAAGGTTCTTGACCAGAGGAACTTGCGGCCGACCAAATTTTAACTGGGGTTTTCCTATTAGCAAAATCTGGCAATAATTTACTTTGCAGTAACTTATACGGGTAATCATCTCGAAACCATAAGGTTTCATTGGTAGTCATGGCATCAATGACTGCGGCACGTAATTGCCGCTCTATCGGAGAAAGTGTCCGAGTAACTAATTCACCTAGTGAACTAACATCAAACTTAGCCATTAACGGGGCTAAGCGGCTCTTAACTAAATATTGCTTATTTCCACCGAGCACAATGCCACATTGCTGCTCTAAAAAGGTTCTGAATTGGTTGTAACTTTTTTCATCAAGTTCTCTTGCTGACACAATAGCTTCCTGTTTATTTCGAAGTATTCATCTAAATCCACCAAAATTGGGGGGAGCCATAAACTAACGTCTAATGGCGTTGAAGTAGTATTGAAGCGTTAATCTTCTATTTTTAACCATTTTTTTACAGCTGTAGCTAATTCATCTGGGTGAAACTTGGCAATAAAATCATCTGCCCCCACTTTTTCAACCATGGCATTATTAAATACCCCACTTAACGAGGTATGTAAAATAATGGGCATTTTGGCCATGCGATCATTACCTTTAACTTCTGCAGTTAAGGTATAGCCATCCATTTCTGGCATTTCAATGTCAGAAATCATCAAGGCAACTTTTTCAGTAATACTATGTTCACACGTCGCCTCAATCGCTAATAACTGTTCTAGAGCATCACGACCATTTTTAGCTAAAACCATATTAATACCTAATGGTTCAAGTGCTCTTCTAACTTGGTTTCGTGCAACCGTTGAGTCATCAGCAATCATCACCAGCTTATCGCCTAGACTTTCACCGACGCTAGGATCAATTATATCTTCACTTACTACCGTTGAAACAGGACTAATTTCATTTAAAATTTTCTCAACATCTAAAATTGACACCATTTGGTCATCTATTTCAGTGACAGCGGTTAGGTAGCTAGATTTACCGGCGCCCTCTGGTGGAGGCATGACATCCGCCCAACTTAAGGTAACTATTCGTTCTACGCCGGCAACAAGAAAGCCCTGCACGCTTCGATTATATTCAGCAATGATAATAAAGCTATCTGCTGTTTGTTCGATTGCCCTGCCCCCGGTGGATTTACTTAAATCAATGACAGAAATAGTCTGGCCACGAATATGAGCAACGCCTTTAATATAAGAGTCTTGTCCAGGTAATATAGTTAATCTCGGGCATGGCATCACTTCACGCACTTTAAATACGTTAATGCCAAAGAGTTGCCTACCGACAAGTTTGAAGAGTAGCAATTCTAATCTGTTCTCGCCTACTAGTTGTGTGCGCTGATTTACCGAATCGAGTATGCCTGCCATATAAACCTCATGTAACACCGTACCCATTTATAATGTTTAAACAAATAAACACTTAAGGCACAATTCTTGAATTGTATTTAAAATATAGAGTTGATAATCACACTAAGCGCCTGATAGTTGACGCTTGATTTAACCTCATTTCATACTGTTAACTTAGGTTAAGCATAGACGATTATTTGCATTTACTTAAAGATAGATAACAAAATATATGCGACTTACCAAACATTTTTTATTTTTTTTATTCTTATTGCTCATTAAGCAGCCAATTGTTGCTGCAACCGGACTAGACAGTGCATTTATTGAACGTTTTACACATACCTATTTAATAGAAAAATTCCCTTCAACTAACGAAGAAAAGGTTCGTATCTCTGTTGCTCGCTTAGATCCCAGAATAGTAATAAAGTCGTGCAAGATTCCCTTAACAGCAAATATATCTGATAAAAACAGTACGAGAAATGTAAATGTAAAAATTAGTTGTGATGAATCAATACCATGGAAAATATATTTATCGGCCAAAGTTGAAATAACTAAAGCAGTTTTAATTGCAAAAAGTACGATTAACCAAGGAGACCGGCTTGACGAAAGCAATGTCGAGCTAGCTTACATAGCCATCAACAGAATCCGCGGTGAAAAAATAACCGATACTGCCATTGTTTTTGGCGCTAAGGCTAAAAGGCGTATCACTAAGGGTAAAACCATTAGTAAAAGAAGTATCTGCTTAATTTGTAAAGGCGATGTGGTTACTATTACTGCCTCATCAAAAGTCTTCACTATCAAAACCCAAGGCATAGCATTAAGCTCTGGTAATATTAATGAGCAAATTAGAGTAAAAAACACTCGTTCAAATAAAATTATCACACCGCGTGTCAAAGCTATTAACCAAGTAGTAATTAATCTATAATCAAAAGATACACAATCTAGGTTAACAAATAATTATACGGTTAACTTACGTGTGATGTTATTTATATTTTAATGTATTTTTAGCTAAAGTTATTCTGCTGATGGCCGATAACAAGGCAATAGAACTCATTTAAAATATCATTTCATTGCTATAGGATGAAATTATGGCTATAAATATCAACAACTTGAATGCAAACAATCAAGTTCAACAGACTCAGCAACAGCAAGTAAAGCAGCAATCTGCGCAAACGTCATCAAGTAATGCACAAGTAAAAAGTGCCGGACAAGACTCAGTGTCGATTACTCCGCAAGCAAAACAGCTGAATGAATTACAGAAGAAAGCCGCAGATGCGCCAGTGATTAATCAAAAGAAAATTGATGAATTAAAAAAGGCTATCAGCGCTGGTGATTATAAAATAGATCCAGAAAAATTAGCGGCTAGTATTGCTAGCTTTGAATTTAAGCTAATTTAACGATAGACTGTTAGGCATATTATTTATAGCTAAATCAAAGGTAAGCCTATGTTACAAGGGTCGAATCACCAAGAATTAACTTCCAATGAATTGTTGATGCTACAACACCAGCAATTAACGGCACTGGCTCAAGTAATTGCTAATGAAAAGAATATTTTACAGCAACACGATCCACAATCGCTACTCACCGTCAGTCAAGAAAAAAATACCCTGCTATTAGCCATTCAGCAACTAGACCAAAACATATCTCTACACCAAGGCTTCGCGCAAGATAAAGCCGCAGGGAAATTAGTCTCCCAACTAGCAGAAATCACCGAGTTGTTAAAACATTGTCAACAGCAAAATTTAGTCAATGGCCAAATCATCCAACACTCTCAACTCGCCGTAGAGCGTATGAAAACCAGTCTATTAGAGAGCCATAATAAGAATGCTATTACTTATGACAATAAAGGCAAAAAAAGTGCCGGCCTGTCAAGTTTAGGACTCAAAGCTTAGTTATATAGAATTGAAACCACAAAAAAGGCGTTAATCATTAAGATTAACGCCTTTTTTGTTTTATTATTGCTAGTCGGTTAGGTAGTTTGTAGCTATAGCAATTAGAAGTAAGTTACATCTGTAATTTCTTTTCTATTTTGGTTTGCTTGATAAATATTATAGACATCTTCAAAATCGAGTAGTAATTCAGTGGTATAAACATCGCCAACAGGATAGCTCTTCACTACTTTAGCACCGCGTATAATGCCTTGAACTGAAGCCC
>NZ_JABSOV010000078.1:10742-20234 GCF_013215345.1 Colwellia sp.
GCTGATCCTCTATTAATAAGTCAGCCATAATGACCTTACCAGAAACTTGCTGACCATAAACTTGCTCTGCCAGCTCGGCATAGGCGGCAATTTTTGACGCTTTGATGGCCATTAGCATCCGCTGCGTTTTATGTGTTGATTTTTGTAGACTAATAGGAGCAAAACCTGTCGCATAAAGTACGGGGAAAGTCTCAGGCTTTACGGTTTGCCACTGCACATGTTTGTCGTAAACAAGGGAGCAGGCACTAGTAAAAAAGAGTGCGCTGCTAATAAGAATGACACGAGTTATTAATTTACTCATATATACACCTTTGGAGTTAGCGGCTAATAAAATTGTTTTATTTATTAGCATGCTTACTTAATATACTTACTTAACATTTTGAATTAATATCTAATTTTGTATAATCACAGCACGTTCGTCGTTACGCAACATAGCATTGTCTCGAATAATCATACCATCCCTCATTTTCACGTTCTCACTGTGACTCATCTCATCACCTAAGACCCAAGCAGGAATAAATGATTGTGCGGTAGCGACAACAACTTTAGATTGAATACCAATCATACGGGCATTAACTAAAATGCCATTTTCTTGTTCAACCATAGTGCCCGAAACAACATAGTCAATAATCTGACGTTCTGGCAATTCTTGCCAGTCTCGACTAAAGACATAGTCACCCTCTTTTGTTACTCTGATATGACCTGTGGTTTTAAAATCGATGACTACTAAACCATGACGTTGAAGCTCATGAATAAAACTTTCAGCTAGCTGATTACCTAGCCAATTAGTTGATTCAAGGTCTTTTAAATCAACAAAAGAGGCTACCGCAATGGGCGTTTTTGCGTTAACAAAACTACTACTGCTTAGCATTTGATACGCTAAACCTTTAACCACATCATTAATGGCATGGCGAGGTAGTTCAAAGCTATCGATCTGCCCTTTTTCTTTATGGGTTAATTGATAAAATCCATCATTGTTAGTTGCCTCACATGAGAGTAAGGCAGGTAAAAGAAATGGTATTAGCCATTTTTTCATGGTATTCCCCTTCAAAACTAAGTACTACAAACATGGCAATTAGCCAGACTGTATTAATTTTCATAGTCAGAATAATGCACATTCTAAGCCAATAATCATTGGCTAGCTAAATTAACCTGCATCCAAAAGGCATGAAAAATGCATAATCCTAATTAGTTCATAAAAACGGTATTGCCGACACTCTATATAACAAGGGTGCAAGCTAAATAAGGAAGATGACAACAACTATGTACAAGTTCATCAAGCAATTAACACTCATCAGCTTGCTATGCAGTTTTTCTGCTAGCAGTCAGTGGTATGAGACGCAAGGCCATGCACGCACCAATGATATAAGTTTAGAGCTTGCCCGCACTAAAGCGATGGAAAATGCCCTTAAAAAAGCTTTGCTCGTTTCTGGTGCCAGTGTTTCAAGCGTTCAACAAGTAGTGAACGGTTTACTAACCCAAGACCAAATTAGCATCCGGGCAAGTGGCAGTGTCAATTCTATTGAATTAGTTGATGAAATACACAGCGACAACCTTATTACGGTGACAATTCGTGCGGATATATTCCCTCAAGATAAAAAGTGTTTTGCCGTCAACTTTAAAAAATCACTACTACTTACCCGTAGCCACTTATTGCATAGAGAGCAAGCTAATGTAGGTAAGATTTATCTCATTGATAAAGCGGTTATGCAGCAACTGGGTCAACAACTAAATCAACACAGTGCTTTTACTAAAACCAGTAGCATACTGAATAACAAAACTGAATTTTCTCGTTTAAATAACAGCTTAGCCAGTGATAAAATCGCTCAATTAACACAGTCGTTAAGTGAAAGCACCGATAGTCAATATGTTATGTTTAGTGAAATCACCAATACCTCTTTTGACCAACAAGCCACTAATAGCTGGTTGTTTTGGCAGCAAGGTATTTACCCCAGAAACTTTGCCATGAACTTCTATCTATATAACGGCCTAAATGGTGAATTAGTTTGGCAAGATTCTTATCAAAATACCGCGCCATGGACATTTTCCAAGCGCCATAAAGTTGATGTCTATGGTAATGCCTTTTGGCAAAGTGAATATGGCCTGATGGTTAATAATATTATCGATAAAGTTGTTAAAGATATTGATGAGAATATTATGTGTGAACCAAGCCGAGGTAAAATCATTCAAGTCAAAGGTAACCAAGTCACCATTAACTTAGGCAGAGATCACGGTTTAAAAATAGGTGATGAATTTAGCTTGTTACACCTTACTCATTTTACCAATAATTCGGGAAAGTCATACGCGGGATTTAACTTAAGCCCTTATAAGGTTAAGATCACTAAACTTACCAGGCAAACGGCAACGGCAGCAACACCAGATGGTCGCCTATTTGGTAACATTCAAGTAGATGATTTAGCGGTGCGCTATGAAAACTAACCACTTAGAATGACGACCTAATCATTACTAACTTAGAATAGTAACTAAAGCCGATATAGCTTTGAAGGTTAAGCTTTATAGGAAGCAAGTCCTACTGATGACATAAAAACGCCTACTAAGTTAGTAGACGTTTTTGTATTAGATAATTATCAGCTAAGTTTAAATAAATGCTATTGCAGCAGATATTGCAGCGACTTGCGCTTTAATGCAGTTTTCATCATCAACCAGCGGGCTATCAGGGTAAACCTCTGTAGTGGTAACATATGGCGCATCCGTTAAGCCCATACATAAACCTAACTCTCTTGCGGCATAATTTATAACACCAAGCTGCTCAAGCTCAACACCTATCAATTTACCATCACTATCTGCTGGGGCAATGTGAGTGACCTCTGCTACAGCTTGGTTAATAGCACGTTGAAAATCAGCTTCAGGCTTAGTTGAGTCAGCAACCAAGTAAAAACCATCCGGTATATTCCAACTTTTTTGCTCAATAGCATCCCGGGCAGAAAGTGCCGGTCTAAACTCGCTATTATCAGTGTCAGTGGTTTCATGTAAATCGATATGCATAGCAATATCGACATCAAGTTCTAGAATATATGACATCAGCGCTGCCGATTCTTGTGCCGGACTATTTGGGTAAAACGAGCGGTTTGGATCAATCGCATTATTATTCCAGCGATTAATGGTTTCATAGCCCCAAGGACTAACACAAGGCGCGACTATGATATTAAACTGTTCACTAAAGTCTTTGGCATTGGTTTCTAAAAAACGAATAGCACCTTGCACACCACTGGTTTCATAGCCATGTACGCCACCCGTAACTAACACGGTTTTATTATTGGTTTGCCAATTTTTACTTTGCATGATATATAAAGGATAACGGCTTTCATCAACAGATAAGCTGCCGTATTGAATCATATCAAATGAAGCAGTTAACAATTCAAGCTTTGCTAACACTTCATCTTGATAAGAGCGTTTAATGTTTTGCTTAGCAAGCCATAAACCTTTTTCATTATCCGCCCATGGTTGGCCTTGCTGACCAATGGAATAAACTGAATCACTCATGATTTAACCTTCTTGTTTATAATTGACCACTGCTACTTAAAATTTATTAACCCGCATAAAAATGCCCGAATATTCGGGCATTTTCAATTAGCGATTAACTATATAGTTGCACAGCAGACAGTTTACTTAGAGTCAGCACGACCCATAAACTTACGCTCTTCGGTATTAACTTTAATTTTATCACCGGTAGAAATATGTTCAGGCACTTGTACCGTTAATCCAGTAGAAAGAGTAGCAGGTTTAGTACGCGCACTCGCTGAAGCACCTTTGATTGAAGGATCAGTTTCTGTGATCACTAATTCAACACTAGCAGGAAGATCAATTGCCACTGGTGAATCATCAACTATGATGACAGAGATGCCTTGAGTCTCTTCATTAATAAAAAGAATCTCATCGGCAATGGATTCTTTATCCAAGTTATACGGGGTGTAATCTTCATTATCCATAAAGACATATTGGTCACCATCAATATAAGAGAACATTGATGGGCGACGGCTTAAATCGGCAAAATTTAACATATCATCTGCTTTAAAGGTTTCGTCTACCTTAGCGCCAGTAACCACATCGTATAAGCGCATTCTATACAAACTTCCGCCTGCTCTACCTTGCGGTACTGAACGGGTAATATCTCTAACAATTAACACTTTACCGTTGTGCTCTATCGCAGCATTTTTCTTTATATCACTTGCCTTTGGCATAAGACGAATTCCTCTGAATTAATTGTAAACAAACACAATGCAGGGAAAATAACATGAACCCATAGATATGCAAATAACTTATCGAGTGAATGATGATTTTTTTCATTAATAACGCAATAAAATATAAGTTTCATGAAAACTTTCACATTCGAGATCATTCAAACACAAAAAAGGCAAATATATTAACTATATTTGCCTTTTCAAGCTATTGAGTTTTGTGACTCTACTCATTCACTTCATTGCTAACAAACGGCACTAAAAAAGTGAATAAATGCTAGAAAGTCTACTCGTAAGAACGCTCAAGCCAAGCGATTTGTAACTTTAAATCTTCAATTTCATGGTTTGCGTCGGCTAATTGTTCCAACGTTGATTTTTGTTCATTATTACCGTTATCTACACTAGCATCAGTATTTTTAGACATATTACGTATTTCCTCATGGGCCATAATAGCCTCCAAAAAATTGTTACCATACTTGTATTATTACACAAGAACATTCATAAGTAAGTTTAAATGAAAAAATTTAATAAAGTGGCAGCATTATCTTTAGTAAAAAAAATTGTACATTTTAGTAGCAGCCCTCAATAAAAACAGTAGAAAATCATTCATCATAATTGCAAGTTTAGCGCGAAATAGATTCTATTTTATTGGCCCTTAGCGATTTTATAAAAAGCTGTCACCTTTCATTTCAAACTAAATAATAACGCCAACCTGATCGTATCCTGCAAATATATTTAGCCGCACTATACTCAATAGTGTTGAAAGAATAGGAGTTTGCTATGAATAAAGCGCTCGTTAGCAACAAAAATACTTATTGCTCAATCTATTTTTTATTGTCCATTTCATTACTCACATATCTGCCAGTACAAGCTGGACAATTGAGTATTCAGTTCGAAAATGATGGACTCTTTGCCAGTGATGGTAATTATACTAATGGTTTTGCTTTAGCTTGGGAAAGTAAAACCTTGCAAAATTATCAGCCACAATACAAATCAAGCATGCCATTATTATTTCAATGGCAGCACAGTATGCGTTTTCCCCTAAATAAAAATAAAAGTGCTTGGGGAGTCAAGGTATCCCAGCGCATGTGGACACCAAATGATATTGGCATAACCGGCTCACAAAACAATGACAGGCCTTATGTGGGTTTAGTCGAGTTAGAAAGCCATACCGCAGATTATGGCAGCTTTTTTTCACAAAAAAACTGGTTAGCCTTAGGCGTTATTGGCCCTAAAGCAAGGGCGGAAAGAGTACAAACCAAAGTACATCAAGTAACAGGTTCAACCATACCGCAAGGTTGGCAGTATCAAGTAGAGGAACAGATAACAGCCCAGTTTGCTTACGAAGTAGACTCCCTCTTCTACAGAAACCGTAAATATCGAGGGAAGTATTTTACTAACAGCCAATGGGAAGTCAGTGGCTTTAGTCATGTTGCTTTGGGTAACCTAAATACTCAAGCCTCTCTCGGTTTGTTATTTCGCTGGGGAACAATGCTGCCTAACTCTTTCGGTCGTCTCAGTAGCCACTTTGGCCATATAGGAAATTTAACCGAAGCGCTTCACGGCAGTCACTTAACCACCTATGTAAGGCTGGGCCTTGGTTATCGCTTTAATGATTTATCAATCGAAGGTAGCTTACCTTATGATTCATTGATTGAGCTCCAACATAAACAAGCGACAGCGAGTATAGGCTTCAGCTGGGCACTGGAGGATTTCGCCCTCACTTGGAGTCTTAACAGCTATACTCGCGCTTATCACAGTGATATTAAGCCGTGGCATAGCTACGGCTCACTAACCCTAAGCTGTGCCCTGTGATTTATTCCTCTAGCAGGGCTGAGCGTTTGACAATATCAGTATCAAAACCATCAATACTTTGTTGATTTTTCTTAATCCAATACTTTTCAATGCCAGATTTACCTTGCTTAACTGCTGATTTAGCAAGGACTTCACGATCAGTTTGATAAGCGTAATAAGGTACCGACATGCCACATGAAGACTGCACCATAGCAATGCAGTGTAAAAAAATCTTCCTTGAGGCAACGCTGTGAGGAAATAGCTCAATATATTCATGCCACTGTTCATCTCCTTGATGCAATACAGTAGCATTACCATAGGCTCGCAGTATAAGAGGCGAACCTTCAAAAGCACAAAACATTACCGTCATTCGTGGATTAATCAATACGTGCGCTGCAGATTCATTACCACTGCCGGTGTGATTCAACCAAGCAATAGTCGTCGAATTAATCACCCGTAAGCTGTCCCCACCTTTGGGTGATAAATTTACCGTGCCAGTTTCTGCTGTAGTGCTAACAAAATAGACTTTTTGCTGTGCAATAAATTCTATATGCTTAGGGGCTGTTGAACTTTCGCGGTTAAATTTTGTTCGAGATAAAAGCGCTTTAATCGCGGCGAGTAGTCTTTAGCCTAGTCATTCTAAGCAAATACTGCTCAACAAAGAGTAAAGCGCTTTTAGCCGAATCCTCCGGACAGCGTTTGTTGGACATTTATACCGCGTTATCACCTTTTTATGTGGAATAACCACATTACAAAGGCTCCGCCTTGTATATACACCCAAAAATTCGCTGCAAAAACAATCTCGAAAGATCAACAGCCCCTAGTATTCAATTCAAAAAATTGTTGTCCCATGAGATTTTATCATTACTTAATATCAATATTCAGTTAATTAATACCAATTCCCGTATGGTTATATTTACAAAATACTCATAAATATTAAAGCGAAACAATTATTTTATACTGATTTAACTTTAAGGGTTGTTTAAGGTATAACCTTACTAACTTATAAAAGTTAACTGCACAAAACTACTAGGATAAAATATGTACGATCCTCTTCTTGATGAATCAATTGGCGCTAATGCGCCCTACCCTAGTAGTTATTGGGCCGATGTCGCAGGGACTGCACCTGAGGATGATGGCCAGCTAAATAAAGATATCAATGTTGATGTTGCCATTATAGGGGCCGGTTATACCGGCTTGTCAACGGCGCTGCACTTAGCTCGTGAGCACGGTATCAAAGCGACGGTATTAGAAGCGAATAGAACAGCTTGGGGAGCAAGTGGCCGTAATGCCGGATTTATATTAAAATCATCCGGACGAAAGTCTTACGCCAGCATGCAATCCCAATGGGGAGAAGAAGTCATGCGCGGTATTTATCAAGAGATGTGCGCAGGTGTTGATACCGTAAAAAGCTTGATTAGCGAAGGCATTGATTGTGATCCCCAAGACAGTGGCTATATTCGTGTAGCCCACAAGCCAAGTATGCTAAAAAGTTTGATAGCAACTGCCGCCTTGCAAAAAAAGATGTTTGGCTATGACGTGCAAATATTAACGCGTGAGCAGTTACACCAAGATTATATGGCCGATAACAATGCCTATGGCGCAATACGTTATCAAGATGGTTTTGGTATTAACCCATTAAAACTTGCTTGGGGTTATCAAAAACTTGCTAGAAAATCGGGGGTCAGCATACATTGTGACTCGCCAGTAGGGCTGTGGCGACAAGAATCATCACACCATGCAGGCCAACAAAGTCAAAACAGGCAGGTATTGCATACGCCAAACGGCATAGTGAAAGCTAAAAAAGTAGTTATTGCCACCAATGGTTATTCCGCCAAAAACTTTCACCCATTAATCCAGAATAAAAGTCTGCCGGTGCTCTCCCAAATAATTGTCACTGAGCCATTAACAGCAGAGCAATTAGCCGCTTGTAATTTTTTAACCAGTAATGTCATTATGGATACACGCGCTTTGAAGTATTATTATCGAAAACTTCCCGATAATCGTATTTTATTTGGCGGCCGCGGGGCAATAACGGGCAAGAATGCGGCAGACCCTTACTATGCAAACCGTTTACTCACAGTATTGAAAACTAATTTTCCTGCCCTAGCATCAGTAAAATACGATTATGCTTGGTCTGGCTGGTTATGCATGTCATTGGATGACATGCCCCATATTTATCAAAATGAGCAAAAGACTATATTTTATGCCATGGGTTATTGCGGCAGTGGCGTGTCTTTCTCTGTGCAAGCAGGTAAGCGTTTAGCTGACAAGGTTGCTGGTGTTACAGTGCCTAACCTACCCATTTACCAAACACCTTTAACAACATTCCCTTTCGCGCCATTAAGGCGTGTTGGTCAATGGGGCTACTTTCAGTATGGTAAAGTTAAAGACCGCTGGTTTTAGCACTCGCTCTAATGAAGGTTTAGCATGACGAGTACTTTTTTTGTTAGTTTATATAGGATAACAAGCTTCATTTAAGTGCTAATTAATGTCCTACTTAAGTTCTAATTCATGCCCTATTCGTGCCCTAATTTAAGTCTCAATATATGCCTTTCGTTAAGCATTAGCTGCAAGTTGAACTAAAGGCTTAACTGAAGGATTTCAATCTTGTCAGTACGGAAAATAAATCCCCTAATATTAACACTTGTCTCACCAACTTAATTGTATACAATATACCTACAAGTATTTGCCAGTTCACTTTTGCTAAGCCTTAAGTAATCAGTAAAATATAACTCACATAAAGTAATACTAGTTTCATTAAGTTTGTGATCTTGTTGTGCATAGGAAAAATAAATCAGGGCAAGGCGCTCGATTGAGCAATAGCTGGCTATTGGGATTGAGAGCAACGCTGACATGGAGTATTTTAACCCGCACAAATGAGCAATAATTTAGTGGAATTGGTATCATATAAAGTAAATAGTTTAAAGGAAATATAATATGTCCATTGGTATTGGTGGCTCTACAGCCGAATTAGAATTAAGTAAATTAACCGATATGACAACTGATATCACGCCTATTTTATTAGGTGAATATCAACAGCGTATTACAAAAGCACAACAGCTAATGCGTGCACAAAACATTAGCGCTTTATATATCAATGCGGGCACTAATTTAACCTATTTTACCGGTACAGCTTGGTATGCCTCTGAACGGTTAGTTGGCGCAATATTACCAGCGGAAGGTGAGTTAGTTTATGTAGCTCCCTGGTTCGAAGTAAGCACACTATCTGGTTTTATGCAGATTGAAGCTGAGGTTGCTAGCTGGCACGAACATGAATCACCTTATCAACTTGTTATTGATGTACTCAAGAAAAATAATTGTGCACAAGGCACTATTGCCATTGATGAGTCTACCGCCTTTTTCGCTGTAGATGGCATGATGAATGCTGCAAAATCTCAAGGCATAGCCTTAAACTTTACCAGTAGTAAAAGCATTACTGCCACCTGTAGAATGATCAAGTCAGCTACTGAACTTGCGCTACTACAACGTGCGAAAG
>NZ_JABSOV010000079.1:0-2964 GCF_013215345.1 Colwellia sp.
TCATTATTGCTAATGTGGAAAACTCTTTACCAATCGAGCCTGCACTGAAAAGATGTTTATCAGTTAAAGGTATTTTGTGTTCTTTATCGGCAAAACCAATTCTATTGTAATAAACGACCTCATTACCTTTAGTACTACCAACAAGCATTGCCCCGTTAAATCCTTTATAATTATTGGCCGCATTAATCAGTACATCTAACTTTTGTATTTGGTTGTTATCTTCCGTTGCCAATGACTGATGACTAAAACATGAAAATAAAAAAATAATGAATAAGATACGCATAGAAATTCCTTTTTGCTTTATCTGGTTGGAGTATAAATGTGCCGCGAGATAATAAGGAGTCGTCAAATGCATTACAAGCAGGTAAGTGTAAGAAAATAATGCTATGGTTAGGAAGCATTTCATCCTTAATTCTTATCCCTATGGTGGCCAAAGCCCACACATTGTGCTAAATACAGAGTACTCATAGAATGATTCATAAAAGCTAAAGAGAATTCGTATTTAATACGTAGCCTAGCTTGAAAAACTCCGAAATTCACAAGTAATCTATTGATGTAATATTTTTACCTAATCGAGTGTCTGCTCTTAGTAATTTAGGTGCAAATACCTAGCTAACGTGACGACAATGTTGCAACAGTACTCATTCATCATTTTCCAAAAATATAACGAGTAGTCTATTTTGGGTATGGTTCAAACAGGCCGATTGAACTCTCTTAAACGGATAAATAAATTTATTCTGTGGTTGTGCTCCAAAGAACCCCATCATTACCTCATAATCAGCCACTAAGACAGCTTCTTGAAATGTATAATTATAACTAATTGAAGTTATTTTTGCGTTATACGGTGCTCCCTTATAAGTAATACAATTACTGAATGGAAGTCTAGGTTTAGGCTGACTAGTAGTCCAATTTGGATAATACCCGTCTGTAAATGGCATAACTACATCATATGTAACTCTGCCTCCTGGTCCATAATCAGCAGACGAAAAATTTCCATCTTCATCTACAAGCTTTAAAGAGCATGTACCAGCTAGAGTAGAAGTAGAAACAAATGCGGTAAAAATGAGTGGAACTAATGTATATATCTTTTTCATTATTAAAAAATCCTTTGTTAATATTAAAAATAACAGGGATGCCAAAACTCTGAATAGGAATATTTAGGGTAAATTAATAACAATAATGGTTAGAAATAATAATTACGATCAATGTAATAATTGGATGCTCCCTGCGAAATAAATAAGATCATAGACAAAGTTTATTGTCAATAATATTATTTATTAATAACTTATGGTAATATTATTATGTTTTATCAAGATGGTGGCACATATTAAAATATGGAATATAGCCACTAGTAAACAAGGATGATAACCAGATGAAAAAAACGGCTTTAGCGGCATTTGCTATACTTTTTACTTTTATCCCGCAAACATTTGCAAATTTTAGCTATACCCCGAAAGACAAAAGTCAGGTTGGTTTATATCTTGGTGGTCAAATTTGGCAAAGTGAAGCAAATGGGACTTTTGGCGAAGAAAACTCGTTAATTAACTATAAACTCAAAAAAGAACAGCAAACAAACTACTTTGTGACTGTTAAACACCCCTATTCTTTTCTGCCTAATATACGTATTGAAAGTACTTCGCTTAATACCACAAGTAAAAAAAGCTTAACACAAGGATTTAGCTTTGGTGGAGAAAGCTTTCCAACGGGTGACGATATTAATACAAACTTTAGCGTTAGTTATGTCGATTACACTTTATATTATGGGTTATTGAATAATAGTACCTTTTCATTTGATATAGGGTTAACTGCAAAGGATTTAAATGGTGCTGTTACAGTTATAGGGGAAACAATTATAGATGATGATGATTGTCCTCAAACGTCACAAGGCAACCCTTGTACAGCAACACCAACAACACCTCCTGTTGCTCCTACAGGTAAAATAAAAACCGATGGCATAGTACCTATGTTGTATATTGCCACTGACCTGAGCTTACCGTTAAAAAATTTAAGATTATTTGCTCAAGGTGATTTTTCATTAAAAGATAACTATAATATTTCCGACTATCAACTTGGCTTAAGTTACGAGCTTCTTGATACAAAAATGGGAGATTATGATCTGACCTTAGGATATAAGGTAGTCAAAATGGAATTGGAAAATTTAAATGATTTATACACCGATCTTGAATTCAAAGGTACTTTTGTCGGTTTTATTGCACATTTTTAAATGCTGCTGATTTCATGGTGTTTTTGCGGCAAAAAGTAAGTTTATAGACAATATGTCACTGGCGGCAATGAGCTTAAACCAGCCCCAAAAGTAAGCAAAAAATATTGGCTAATCTTGCCCTAAGTACGCTTCTGAATTTGAAAAGGCTTAATGTCGGCTTTTGGCTATCAGTTGACCTAAAGAACAACCAGTAGCTAACGTATAAAGCGCACTTAGTTGCCATTATCTTCTTGCGACTTGTGAGGTTTTTTGTAATTTTCTCACTACTTTTAATTATTTACCCCCAATCTAGCTACGGCCCAGAAAATATGATTCAAGAATTCTCATAATTTTCAAAGATCCATAGTTGACACCTTTCAAATTACAATACTAGCGAGATAAGAAAAGCGACAAACCAAAAGGCTGAAAAAGCTTGCCAAAATAACACTGGGTTTTTGTCCATTAATACCGCGTTGTGATTACTTTTATATTTTGGGTTGGGATTTTGTAGTTCATGTAAGAATTCTAATACGTCTTCATGGCGACGGTCAGCTTTAAAGCGCAGACCTTTTTTAATGGCACAATCGATCCAAATAGGCACCAAGGGATTTTCATCAAAACAGGGGATATATTTGGTTTTAAGGTAGGCTTTCACTGTTCTGCATTTATTTAGCTTACCTGAAAACGGTTCTTTACCCGTTAACATTTCATAGGCGAGCACAGCTAATGAAAAAACTTCTGATTGTATGGTGCTTTTACCG
>NZ_JABSOV010000079.1:2974-19016 GCF_013215345.1 Colwellia sp.
CACTTCTGGCGCCGAATAACCTGCAGTTCCTAAAATCCCTGGCTCGTCCAGCGGTGTGGCTATTTCAGCTATGCCTTTACTATAACAAGAGCCAAAATCAATGATTTTAGCTTCACCATTGTTATCAATCATGATATTGCCCGGCTTGATGTCCTGATGCAAAATCTCGCGTCTGTGCATTGCCCGTAGACCTTTTTCAATTTGGGCAAGAATATAAACGACATCTTGTACTGCAGGTTTGGGGTTTTCTTTTATCCATTGCTCAAGGGTAATACCTTCGATATATTCGGTTAAATAATAAAGCCAATTTTTATCTCTATTACCTTCAATAACTTTAACTACATGAGGGCTACTGATGCGACTGCCCATCCAGCTTTCCATGATAAAGCGTTCGATATAGGCCAAATCATCGTCAAAATTTACCGATGGGGTTTTCATACAATAACGTGCGCCGCTATCAATATCTCGTACCACATACACTTGACTGCGAGTATTAACATGTAAGACTTTTTCAACCTTGTAGCCATCCAAAATCATATCTGGCTCTAGGTAAGGAGGAAAAGGTAATTCCGACAATTTTCGACCAACTTCATTAATAGTTTGTGCCGGCAAGCTATCAAGTCGTAAAATTTGGCAACTTAAGTTATCGCCACTGCCATTGGTTAACGCTAATTCAATCAATTGCTCGCAGGTTTGCTCAAATTGAGTCTCATCACTTTCGGGTTTTAGTTGACCTAAAATAGCAGATAATTCTTTGCTTTTAATGAAATCATGGATGCCGTCGGTACTTAAAAAGTAAATATCACCCAGCTCTACCGCTAGACTATGACAGTCGACATCAAGTTTTACATCTAAACCCATGGCTCGCGATAAATAGGATTGTTTGGCATTAATATAAGTACTGTGATCCCGGGTGATTTGTTCTAACTCACCTTGGCGAAATCGATAAATACGGCTATCCCCAACATGAAAGACATGTGCGGTTTGCGATTTAAAAATAATGCAACTAAAGGTACTAACATAACCTTTTTGTGCATCATTAAATTGTTGCCCTTGGCCATATAACCAACGATTAAGCGCGGTTAATACCTGTGAGGTTGATTTTTTAACACTCCAGCTATCAGGGGTGGAGTAATAGTCATACAAGAAATTATGTACACAGGTTTCGCTGGCTTCTTTACCAGCTTCTGCAGCACTGACACCGTCAGCAATTACCGCAACAGCACCTTTATTGGTTAATAACGAATCTTTAGGCAGTCTTATGCCAATGGCATCTTCGTTGTCAGTTTTTTTACCTGCCACTGAACGTTGTGCCACAGTAAAACTTAATTCACTAGCCAAATACTTCACCTTGTTTATATCTAGGTTGAAAAATCTCCTGACTCCTTAAGGTTTAAAATTTAAATATTGAACCTTAGGTTTTAAGAATTAGGCGACCATATAATATTATTTAATTATCACTAATTATCACTAATTATCAGGAGTTTTTAATGTACTTCAATCATCTGCACTGTGCCATCGGGCATCACTTCGGCCATGGTACTTTTTGGCTCATCTAAAAATAGTGAACAACAAACAGCAAAGGCGACACCAGCACCGATAGTTGCAAAAAATACCGACGGTGAAACAAAGGAAAATACCATTAAAAATACTACAGCACCAACATTACCATAAGCACCAACTGTACCAGCAATTTGTCCGGTTAATTTACGTTTAACTAAGGGCACTACAGCAAAAACACAGCCGGCAGCTGAACCTAAGAAAAATGAACAAATCATCATAGTGGCAACTACTGCTGGAAGAGGCCATGCTGGCGTGATCAATGACATAACAAAAAAGCCTAATGATGCGCCACTTAATAAAAAGATCAAAGGTCTTTTACGACCAAACTTATCACTGATCATGCCGCCTGATGGACAAGAAAGTACGTCAACGGCAGCAAAACAAGCACCAAATACACCTGCGGCTGCAGCGGCAACTAAGAATTGGCTTTCAAAGTACTGTGCCAGCATAGATATAACGGATAATTCTGCACCAAAGGTTACCGCATAACCAACACTTAAAATGGCTACTTGTTTGAATTTATACTGTAAAATTTCATCCATCGGTGGTGATTGCAACATATCTCTATTCACCTGATATAATTTCCAAGATTGGTAAGCTATCAAAGCAAGTAACAAACCATAAATTACATAAGAGGCAAAGTCACTGATCAAACCGGCACCAACGACTACTTCGGCGCCCGTACCAGCAACTACACCAGCATCGGTTACTCGCCAAGTTAATAACACTAATGCGGCTACCATAGGAATATTAAATAATAAGCAGAAAACAAAGTCACGTTTACTGGTTAGTTCAAGACCACCAGACTTATTCGGTTTGAAATAAGTAGAGCCTACCGGCGTATCTGTTACAGCAAAATAGTAAAAGACTGAATATAACAAAGCCAATACGCCTGTTGAACCGATGGCATAACGCCAGCCGTCGTCGCCGCCAAATAAACTGGCGATATACACTAAACTACCGGCACCCACGGCAGAGCCGACGTTACCCATACCTTTATATATACCTTCGGCTAAACCTAATTGTTTGGCTGGGTACCATTCACTGATCATTCGAATGCCAATGACGAAACCAGCACCAACAAAGCCCATTAAAAACTTAGCCAAAGCTAAAGTTTCAAAGCTTTGCGCAGAGGCAAAGAAAAAACATAATACTGCGGTAGCTACCAACATCGCCGTATAGGAATTACGCGGACCGTATTTATCAACTAACATACCGGTGACAATACGTGCCGGTATTGTTAATGCCACATTTAAAATCAATAATATTTTCGCTTCAATATCGGTTAAACCCATACTGGCTTTAATGGTCGACATGAGTGGCGCATGGCTAAACCAAACTAGAAAGGTAATGAAAAAAGCCAGCCAAGTGCTATGGAGAATTCTGGCTCTGCCCTGAAAAGATAAAAAATTATGTTGTAACGACGATTGACTCATATAAAACCTTGATTTAGTTAACGGTAAATTCTAGAAACAATATTAAGTAAACAATAATTAGCAATAAGTAAGCCATAACTTATCTATCTGATATTGTTAGTTATTTAGTGTTCTATGTATGAAGAAAAAGAGGCTTTGCACCATAGTGCAGCTAAATAAAAGATAAAATGCACCAAATTTATCTTTTATCTAAATGAGAGTTTTTTTAGTTTAAGTTGTTTGCAGCGTTTTGCTTAACAAGAGGACGTTGCCGTTTGGAAAGGTTATATGCCAAGGGTCATTAGCTCATTTAACTATTGAATTTATCTATTAAGCTGGGTTATTGAGCTTAACTTCTGAGTTTAAATATTAATTACATAAGCAAAGAACTTAGCCAAGTGGACTCCGGGCGTACGGCAAATAAAATGGTGTAGCAGAGCAACAAACACCATCAGCCGATAAATGATTGCTCTTGTTAATGTTTTGAATGACATGATCAGGCTAACACTTTCAGATAGAAAAACTGCTGCACAGCTTATAGATACTAGCTATTGCTGTAATTTGTAGTTTTACCTCTAGCTTATTCTTGATGCTTATACCAGCACCTTATATTTGCAGTATTAAGCTAGCAAAACCAAAGTAAATTAATACCCCGCTGGCATCAACTATTGTCGTCACTAATGGTCCCGACGCTGTAGCCGGATCCAAGTTTAACTTCGATAAAATAAAGGGTAAACATAGGCAATGATACTACCGACAAAGACCACAAAAAACATGGAGAAAGCCACGGTAATGGCTATTTCAGGGCCACCACGGAGCAAGCCTAAAAAGTACACCGTCATCGCCATAGTTAGGCCAAGCGCCATAGCTACTAAGGCATCTTTACGCAGTACTTTAGTCCAATCTTTGTACTTAACGTCTCCCGTTACAAGGGAGCGTACCATTAATGCCGCAGCTTGTGAGCCGGCATTACCGCCAGCACCAACCAGCAGAGGCATAAAAAATACTAAAGCGATATTAGCGGCAATGGTATCTTCAAAAAAAGCCAAACCAGCACCTGAAAGTAGCGCACCAAAAACCAGTAGGACCAACCAACCAACACGCTTGCGGTATAACTCCCAAAGGCTAATTTTACTCATGGGGGAATCAAGTGCGGCTACTGAGGCGGACTTTTGTGCATCTTCCGTGGCTTCTTCTTCTGCCGCGTCCATGGCGTCATCATAAGTAACGATACCAACCAGTTTCGATTCATCATCGAGCACAGGTACGGCAATTACATCGTAATAACTGATGATTTGTGGGATTTTTTCTTGATCATCGCTTACCTGCACCGAGATGACTTCCGATAACATAATGTCTTCGATTAGGCTGTCTGGCGCAGCAAGAATTAACTCTCGTAAAGACAATGTGCCCAGTAACCTTCGCTGTTCATCGATAACATAGGTTTGATAGATAGTTTCTTTGTCTGGGGCTTCTAAGCGTAATTTTATTAACGATTTACTGACTGTCCAGTTGCTGCGTAACGTGGCATAGCTTGATGTCATTAAAGCGCCAGCAGTTTTCTCCGGGTAACTGGCAAGTTTACGAATATCATCGCGCTCGGCTTGGGCAAGACCGGGCATTAATGCCTGCCTTTGCTGTGCATCGAGTTGATTGTATAAATCGGCGCGGGCAGCTTGCTCCATATTCGAAAAAAGCGCGGCTAAGTCATTACGACTCATCAATGAGGCGACATCGGCCTGTTTTTGTGGATCTAAATAAACAAATAAATGGCATTGCGCCGGTAAAGATAATAACAGTCATAACTGTAAAATGAGCGGGGCAGGGAAGTCTTCAATAGCAGCAGCAAAGTCTGCATCATGCATATGTTTAAGCAGAAGGCGAAGTTCAACTTTGTCTGATTTTTCAAGTAAGCGGGTAATTTGTTCTGTTAGTGTTTTTTTGCTCAAAAGCGTCGCCTTATGGTGATTTTATTTACGGGAATAAATTCAGTAAATATAAAGAGTTATACGGATTGATATTGATATTACTTTAAACTGAAAAATAGGAGTGATAGCAACAGAGCCGCAGAGGCACTAGTTTAATTTTCGCCTTAGGATAACAAAAGCTAAAGCTTAGTTGCAACGTGCGGAAATCAATAATGACATTATTGATGTATCTAAATATTACAGAGTAAAGTTAGATGGCGTAAGAGGGAATTGGGGGGATATCTAGTTAGTATCTAATGGCAATGCTATTGCCGCTGTTTTTAATAAAAAGCCCCGAAATCTCGGGGCTTTTTAGATGCATAAATAATCTAGAACAATAATTAACCATTATCGATTTAATTATTTTGCAAGTTTACGTCTAGTGATTAAACCTAAAGCAGCTAAACCAAATAGTGCAATGCTGGTTGGCTCTGGAATACTTGCTGCTGCCACGTTGGCAACGCTTAGTGGTCGTTCTTGACCTGCTTTTTCGGTGAAGCGAACACTGCTTGCGCCATTACAGCAATCTTCAGCCCATAATAGTTGAATAACGTGATTACCTGTTGAAAGGGCAATGTCTTCTACTTTAAAAACGTCTGAATGGTTCCAGTTATAGCCCCACCATAAATTATCAGTACGGTTATCAACGAGTGTACCGTCAACAAACAAAGCCGCGCCGTGTCCAGCATCTAAACCACTTTCAAAGCTCCAAAGGCCATCATAGTTGATAGTGAAATCAATAGTTAGCATGGTAAGGCTATCATTGCCTGATTTAAACATTTCGAATGAATCAATACTGTTTACATTGCCAGCGGTGCTGTTGTTCCAAGAGCTAAGTAAATCGCTTTTATCGAAATCGTTATTGATATCTCGTGTTTCTAAGGTGATTAACGTTGCGCTCGCGTTAGCGGCACAAAAAATGAGTCCAAGCAAAACTGCTTTTATATGCTGTAATTTCATAAGCACTACTTCCATTATAAATAAAAAATATTAAAATCACCATTTTTAAGCATTATTTATGCCAATATATCAGTTGACTGAATTGATTAGGGTTTTTCAATGGTTGTGCAGCTTGAGATATAAAATAGTACAATTGTGTAAATAATTCAGACACTGGTAAACCTGTTGAATTTACGTGGTTTTTACAATATTTAGCCTGAAAATAAGCAATAATCTTGATGAATTAAGAGTTTTAGTTTGATGTCAGTTGTGTTTGTTATCAACAGGGCAGTTGAGTGTGGCCTTTGTTGGCATACTTTTATCCTGTTACTGCACTGCCTCTTGGGTCAGCAATGAAAGCCAAATCGCAAAATCCAACCAGCCAAGTCTGAGAAAAGAGCTGAGGTTATGCATCTATAACTGGCAAAACTCAGCTGGTATGTAGGTGGAAGCGTTAGGCAAGGGACCGTCATAAAAAAATCTGCTCTTGAGCTATTTCCATGCAGATATGATTTTTTGAAAAACTTGTATACTTGGTTAATTGTGCAAAACTTAACTGAATCCCTTTAATCAAGTTATTGCTAATGAAACTACTCTCAATTGCTCTATCTTTACTGTTTTTATACAACCCTGATCTGTTTGCTCGTCAGGTAGAAACCGAGACTGAATATAAAGAAGCAATAGTTAAGCAGCACAAAGACTTACTGATTAATTTTTCTAAATCACCTTTGGTAATAGCAGCTATAGTAGCAGCAAACGAGAAAAATGTTGGTATTGTAAATATCATGCAATTAGATGCAAATTGGCAAGTAAATAGAAAGCTACAAAAGTCGGTGATGCATACCCCTTTAGCAGCCAAAATAATCGAGTTTATTAAAAACCCTAAGCTTGATATTGCTGAAATGATGGTCCTTGATAAAAATGGTGTCTTAGTGGCTGTTTTTCCCAAACCAACAGACTATTGGCAGGGAGATGAAGATAAATTCCAACAACCTATCCGTATTAATGGTGATTATGTTGGCCCTACTAAGTGGGATTCTAGCGCAAGTACCTATCAGTTTTTTTACTGTATATTAATTAAAAATTCAGAGAAAAAGGTAATAGGTGTACTGGTGACGGGTTTAGATGTTTCCAAAGAATATTTAGAAAATCAGATAAGTCAAAATGATTAAAGCTAGCGCCTAACCGTCATGTATTCAGCCATGACGCATAAACATTTAACTTGGTAGTTTTTTATTAGCTTCTTTTATTCTCATGGCCAAGGCTTATCTATTTATTAGTTATTCGAACTATTTTATTTAATAAGAGTCTCAATTCCCTTACTCACACCATAAACATCGTTAGGATAAAACCCTAGGGTTACATGGAAGTCTTTATCAGTTAACACTAAAATTTGACGATAACTTTTCGCCTGTGCAGATTGGGCAACAACAAAATATGCAGTTTTATCGTCAACACTGACTCGTGCTAAGCCACGTAATGATACCGATAACCTTGTTCCTATAGCGACACTTTTTGATAGCGTTTGGTATTCATAGGGATTAATTAATGTCATGTGGAAAGTGTGATGATCTCTCTTACTTTGGTATTGTCGATAAAGGGTGAATTTATCACCTAATATTTGCTTCATTTGGAATAAATATACATCGAGGTCGGCAGCATTAACTTTGCCGCCTATATAGGTTAAACCACTATTATCTGTTAATTTAACTAGCTCTATTTGAATAGACTTTACCGTTGGTTCATTTACTGCTGCTTTTACCACTTCATCAAGCTCAGTCAACTGTGTTTTTTTAACTTTACTCTCAGTATTTTCCATAGCATGCTCGGTTATTGTATGGGCTGATAAACTCGTTTGCCAAAATATAGCAATAGTGAATAGGATACCTTTGAAACTAACTATGTTATTGATTTTTTGCATTTATACCAGCCGATTAATGAGAGTTTAACGTTAGGATTTATTAAATTATGCCTATAATATACTGTAATGATAACATTAATTTACTTTGAGACTACTAAAGCCACGTTCAAAAAAACTAACAGCATAAACCTACTTACATACATAAATACAGACAAAAAAAGCCAACTAAAATAGTTGGCTTGCGATTATAATTTTGAAAAAATCACAGTGAATTAATTACTCTGAATGAAGCATTCTGAATCAGTCACTCTAAATTATTCATTATGAATTAATTGCCGCATATTAGTTAGCCTTTACCTTACAAAGGATCAGGGTAAAATGCTGTTAATTGAAGTGTTACATCACTGTACTGCCTTTTTGCTCTAAGCCAAATATACCAGGTGCCTGATTTAGGGTTTTCAAATTCACAGACCTCTTCATTACCTGTTAGTTTCGGTGCACAGCTACTTACCCAAGGGAAAGGTATCCTACCATTGCGCACGTATAAATCGGCATTCCCTGTGCCACCCGTTATGCTTGCGGTAAAGCTAACTGCATTTTCAGGAACTGTAAACTTAAAGAGCTTCCAGCGGGGAAGAGTATTTAAACCTTCGAATGTTTCACTCACCGAATTCATTGGTGTTACCCCATTAATTTCTACGATAACCGGGTCATGATCTGACGCTCTAAAAGGTCCATCACTGTACAAACTGGTTAACTTATCTGCAGTTTTATATTCAGTGTTGTAATCAAGTATTGATGGTTCATCAGCGTTAATATGCCACTCACTTACTGCTACCACTTTCTTGTTTAAAGAGGCTGAAGCTAATATGTGGTCAAGGGAGCCAATTTCACCACCATAGGCATACGAATAAGCGGTATTACCTAATCTATCAGGGGCTAAATTTACAAAACCAGCAGTTTGCAAACTAGTGACGGGATCTTCTCTGTTATAAGCATTTAAGTCGCCAATAATTAAAACATCGTCATCAACAACACCGGTAGGGTGGGTCGCTAACCAAGCGCTTAGCGCTTCTGCAGCTTGTACCCGACGTAAGTTGTAACAGCCTTGACCATCTAACTTATCTTCGTTTTCAACACCGCCACTGCTTGAACAACCTTTTGAGCGGAAGTGATTGACAGAAATTGTTAATTTCTCACCTGTTTCTGTGGCTCTAAAGCTTTGTGTCATCGGCGGTCTATTATGATACTCAAACGGGAAATCAACTAGGTAGCCAGCAGTACCAATTTCTGACACGGCTAGGTCGTTATAGATCATCGCGACTTTAATCTGATCGCCACCAAGTGCTTCAATGCCAGGATTAACGAAACTATAATGTACATCTGCAGGTGCTTGCGCATTCAGTCCATTAACTAGGTCTTGAATAGCACTGTTCTCACCAAAACCATCATTTTCCATTTCAAGCAAACCAATAATATCAGCGTTTAAATTGGTAATAGCCGATATTACTTTATCGCGTTGGCGGGTAAACTCTTCAGCGGTATCAGCACCGCGAGAAGTAGGGAAGCCTGCACCTAAACCATCGCCATTGAAATAATTCAATAAGTTAAAACTTGCGACACGTAAATTACCTTGCTCTGCTAGTTGAGGAAATTCATTGCGCTCATTTTCATGGATAAAGTTAGGAGCTGTGGTTGGTGTAATGCGGTATTTACCGTAACTGTAATCTAGTACACCGGTTAACTCAGTGACTTTGTCACCTAAACGTAAGGTATTAAATGCCGTTAAACCGCTTGTTGGGTAAATAATATCATCAGGGTTTTGACCACCAATACCATCATCCAAGGTAACTTTATTTAAACTATTAGTCGAAGCCAGCTCTGTTAGTTCGACCGAGCCAGGCAGATATAAGTTAGTAGGTACATAGATACGACCATTAGATAAGGTCACTTCACCGTAGCGGCCTAAATTATAATTATCTGTTACGGTTAGCTCAGTACTAATTGCAACTAGCATACCCTCTAAAGACTCTTGATGAGCTGCAGAAGTAAAAGGCAGTGTGACTAGCGTCGCGGCAATTGAACCAGCTCCACAAATAAGCAGCGCTTGATTAGCAACTAATTGAGTTTTACCATAATTTTCCTCAACGCTACCTTGTAGGCGAACAATGTCTCCTTCAGCGGGTAAATCAGCACCACTAAGGCTGACAAAAATACCTTCTGAGGTCATAGGCTCGTTATCTTGGTCGGCTTGCTCTTCTTGTAGAAAGAAGCCGTTACTGTCTGGTAATGTAGCACTGACAATACCTTCAACAATATGGATTTCATCAATAAGCGGCGAACTAAATTCACTGCCTTGTACCGCACTGATTAGAGTTGCAGCATCAAAACATTGACCAATATCTACAACAGGTCCTTGCCCGTCGTGAACGGTATGGCTACCAAGAGAACTGGTATTGTTATTACCTAAGCCTTGCCACTCTAGTGCAGGGTCAAAGGCATCATCAATCACCACATCTCCGGCGTTAACACTTGCTTGTCTTACTAAAGTATTATCTTTAGTTTTGTTATCGCTGCTGCCCCATTGAGAGCCAGGGTCTTCACCAACACGACCAAATGAGTCGATGGTCTCACCATTTTTATAGAGCACATAAGCGTCATCACCATTGTGACTCAAATTGCTACTGAGTTGGTCTGCTTGTGCCAAAATTTCACTATTGGCTCTTGGTTCGGCAATAACAAAGACATCACCGGCAGCTAAAATACCGGATAAATCAATAAGTGCACCTGATACACTGCCATTACTGAAGCGTTCAAGTTGATAACTTTCAGCGGCTAAATCAATATCTGCTGCTGATGGATTAAATAGCTCAAGTGCTTTGTTGTAGCTACTGCCTTCAAAGTATTCTGATATGAAAATTTCAGCTGGGGTAAAGGTATGTAAACCTAAATCATCAAAGACATCTTTACCTACACCTTGCCATTCATTAGCCGGGTCAAATTCATCATCAATTACCGTGTTACCACTTTGCACACTGGCTAAACGGCGAAGGGTATTATCCTTGGTTGTTGAGGTATCACTACCCCAAGCAGAGCCTGGATCTTCACCAACACGACCAAATGAGTCGACTACAACGCCGTCTTTGTATAATACATAAGCATCATCACCGTTATGACTTAATGAGCCAGATAATAAATCGGCCACGGCTAATATTTCTGCTGCTGCTCTGGGCTCGGCGATAACGAAGGTAGAATTTGCCGCCACTACACCCGTTAAATTAATATTTGATGGTGAAGTTGAACCATTATTAAAACGTGCTAATTGGTAATTGTCTACTTCAAGATCAATGTCAGAAGAAGAGGGGTTAAACAACTCAATGGCTTTGTTATAAGAGCTACCTTCTACATATTCAGAAATGAATAATGCAGCGCTATTGGGTGAACCACCACCAGTGTCACCGCCGCCAGTATCACCGCCACCATTATCTGTACTACAAGTATCAGCACTATAAAGAATATCTACCCATTCAGGATGATCTATGTATGGATTTCGATTCCCTTGAAATTCATAAATGGTATTATTTCGGTAGATTTCTGTGGCATCAACAGGGTCGCTATTATGCCATTCGATTAAACGGCATAAGCGTCCTAAAGCGGCATCGCCAACGTTGGTGATATTGTCAACTAATTGTAAATCTGGCGTTGCATCAAAACCTTCATAGCGGGTATCCATATAAAATAGCATACGAGCGACATCGCCTTTGACTGCATCTCTTGGTTCAAAAGAGTCGCCATCAACACGATTTTCAGGGGCTTCTGCTAAGGGGGCATCGCTATTATCAAAATCTAAATTGCCGCGCGATGAGTTTATTGAGATATCAGTCGGTCTTAAATGATGAATATCTGTATAGGCCTCTAGGCTTGAACTCGGAAAACCGTGGCTTTTTGCCCAAACATGTTCACGGTTCCAGTTATCTTGGTTGGTACTTTGTGAGCCGCTACCATTGGAAAATTTTGGTATCGATATACCTTTATAAAGTAAATTCACATTGGCGGTATTTGCAGGGTCTTGGTCGGTTCTAGTTAATGCTGTCCATACTTCGGAATAACTTAAGTTTTTATGATTTTGACTAATCGCTAAAGTGATTTCTTGTTTAATGGTTTCGGCAGATAGACTGCCATTTATTGCAGAAATAGCACCGGTATAATAGCTTGAATCATCAAAAGTATCCGCATTAGCAATAGTGCTTAATGGCGGGCAGTTAAAACATGCATCTGTCACTGTATCTGCATAACTATAGCCAGCAAATAAAGTTAACGAGAGTGTTATTATTCTCAATTTCATTTTTCTTTCCTTAGCGTTTGTTGTTGTTATTAATTTTGCATTTTTTAAATGACAGTACTATTACAACCCAAACAAAAAGATCCATTACTTTACTTTTTGTTAACATGTCATCGGTAAGTAAAATGTCACAACTTGACCTTATGGTCAAATAATAATCAAATTATTTTAGTCGGTATGATTAAGCTATGTCATTATAAAATCATGATATATGGTTAATAGGTTGGCTAAGGCCATTGTTTTATTGTGTAACCTGACTATTTGTTCAATTTTTACTGGCAATTAATAGCTTGAAGTTACTCGTGGTTATAAGCCCAAAAGGAATGATGTGGATTAGAAGTCAATAGCTCAGAATATATAAGGGGTTTTTAGACTACTACAGTGTTGGCTGATCATTTGAGGATATACTTGGTTTGTTCTTCTATAGGGTTTAACCCTCTTTAAATCGCACTAATCCGCTTTAATAGAGGGTATAGAGGGCCGAAAGCACCGAGGGAATTGTGCTTTGGTGTTGTTATGATTAGAGCCGCTATGTGCGGTGATTTCAACTGGTCATAGCTCTAATTCCTAGTAGCAGGTAATTATTTCTTCTTTAAAGCTCATATATCCATTGTCAACAATCGCTCTAATTACATGGATTTCCATTGCTTCGGTGCCAAAGTTTTTATAATACAGAAACATATTTGTGTCGTTGAGAGTATTGCCGCTTGATAGCGATCCATTTTTATATTGAGTGAATGAGTGTTTGTGGTACAGGTCGGTTGATCTCATTATTGACAAATGATGAGTATGGCCACAGAAAACATGTTCTATATTATGCTCTCTAACGAACTCGACCACTATTCTGGAATTGAAAAGAGGGTCCGAATCCGTATCCAAGATGGAGTGGTGATTTAGCAGGATTATTCTATCGTAACTCTCTTTGCTAATTGCATGAGAGATTGTTCTCAATATTTCCTTATCGACAAAACCATTGTCTTCATAAAGGGAATTGGAGTCGAGGCATACTATCAAAAGGGACTCACCATTTATAGTGATCTTTTTTAGAAAATTGATGTCGGTAAAGTGTTCCTTTATACCAATGGTATTTCCTTCTAGATAAATATTTCTCTTTCTACACTTATCACGATTTAATGGCCGAATAACCTCTATCTCGTCGATATACTGACGGAAATAGTCTGTACTGCGCATATTTCGCTTGTCATGATTTCCGGGAATTGAAACTATGTGTTGGCAATCAATTGACTTCAAAAAATTTCCAGCGGCTTCAAATTCATTTTCGAGCGCATCCGTTGTATTGTCGCCGGTGTTAATGACAATATCCGTATCAAAACTGTTCAATTTCTCTAACAACAAGTCATTTTTTCCGAGCCAGTGACGAGGGCCAAAGTGCATATCTGAGATGTGTAGTATATTCATTTTCGAGTCTATCCCTTTCACTAAGTAATATTTAGATGCATGACCTTTGGAATTGCTATCAAAGTGCATAAAGTAACGTTCAATAGATACGGAGTATGCCAATGTAATATGACAATAATGTGACAGCAGTGTGTTCTGAAAGGAGATGGGCTGGAATGCTTATTTTCATCACCAGGTAATGATTGATAAATCCTCTAAAATCCAGGTTATACTGTATTTTCTACAAAAATATGCGTAAAGAACAGCATCAGTTATTTATGGTCAGCAGCACACCTTATTAGGGTGAATTGTTACTCACAATTCTATTTTATCAATAAAACTCATTATAAACATGTAGTTGACATTAAGTCAGGCAAGGTGGTAATTAAGAAATAAACTGTAATTTATCCGGATGGAAAGATAATTATAAATAAATCGGATTGATTCGATCTATTATGCTATATTCATGCCAAATAATCTCTTGGTGAAAAGTTTTATAGAAAAAGTTAAATGATGTGCTAGATTTCTTCCGTAATAAATTAGCCGCATTAAAATAACTCGTATCGATAACCATACCCTCAAGTTGTTCACTCTTTAGATTAAATACCCCGTAAAAATTCATTTAATTCACAATGAGAGTAATTAATGCCAACAGTAGAAACAGATAAAAATCCGTCGATCACACCTCCTTCGATATTATCACTTGCCTTCGATTTACCTAATATTTGTTCTTTATTCGGACTTTTTTCAGCCTTATTAGCACTGTATTTTGCCATGATCGGCATTTACCCTGCCGCAATGATAGGATTAATTTGGGCGGTGTTCTTTGATTGGAATGATGGGAAAATTGCCCGAAAAATGAAAAATAGAACGGCAATGCAAGGGCAAATTGGTGGACAAGTAGACTCTCTCATCGATGTTGTTAGTTTTGGTATTTGTCCCGCAGTTATCTTATTGAGCTATGGCAATTATCATCCTGCATTTCTTCCCGGTGCTTTTATCATCGTTGCCGCTTGCGTCTTACGACTTAGTTATTTTAATGTTTACGGTTTAGATGGAAAATCGAGCTATCAAGGTCTTGCCTCTGATAATAATGCCATTATTCTTGTTTTTGTTTTTCTGCTAGAGAGTGTTATCTCTACCACAGCGTTCACTGTTGTACTTTATATTACCATCCTTGGTTTAGCTGCACTCAATGTTGCTCCGATAAAAACACCAAAACTCAGTGGCCGTTGGTATTATGTGCTTGCCCTATACACGCTAGTTATTACGTTGGCCTATAGCTGGTTAATGATCTAGGAAACTTACATTTTACAAAGCTATTTACCGTTAAATATCATTCAGATAAAAATAATAACTTATGATCGCTAAAGCTAAAATTAGTCAATAAATAAGCATCATAAGTTACCTGCCAGCCTTACCACATACAGTAGTTAATAAGCACGATCAGCTACTGATAGAGGCATTTAAGGAAGCGAACTATTTCTTTATCCGCTGCAATTTCACCAAAGAGTGAGTTTGCGGCGAGGTAGATTTTAATAAAACATATAGCGAAAGCATTTGTTATATGTTCGATATGTATGGAGTAATAAAGATGACAAGAGTATATACCAGTGGCGTATTTGATTTATTTCACGTAGGACATTTATCTGTTATACAAAAAGCAAAAGAGTTTGGCGACTACCTTATTGTTGGCGTTCATTCAGACGAAGACGTTGAATCTTATAAGCGTTCTCCAATTATTTCTTGTGAACAACGCTGTGAAATAATTCGTAACATTAAGGGTGTCGATGAGGTAATTGTTGCCCCACTTACACCAAATAATGATGAGAATTTTTACCTACTACATAATATTGATATTCATGTGGCGGGAGACAATATGGAACATATGTATGAGTTACCTCACAAAATGGGTATTATGCGCTATGTACCGAGAAGTCCACTAACTGATTCGTCGTCAATCATAAAGAAACTTCAAAGTAAGTAACTAAAGTTTTAAGAGGTTTATCAGCAGTAAGGGGCTGCTTTTTTAGCTCTGCTTATGCACAGTTTGCCTTCAAGGCAAACAAAACCTCATAAAAATTAGTAATCTTCATTTCTGCTCAGTGATTGAAGTGAAGCTTAAATTTAAAGTCCAACCATCTGTTGTTGGATCCAAAGCAGTCCGCTAGTGACTGCTTTTTTATATCAAAAAAACAGCGCTTTGTAGCTTTAGTTCGAAGGGTGAATGCAGTCATTGTTTAGGCTACTTTTTCAAAGGAGTCTCAGCATGTTCTCCTATATCCCCCCAAGGTCTCCTAATGCTCTGCAAAGATTAATGTTACTGCTAGCTTCAATTTATTCGGTAAATATGCCGGTTGTACAGGGATGTAAACAGAAAGGAACTTATCCTAGCGAAGTTAAAATAAAGCCATTAAAAATCAGTGATTAACTATAGACGCAGTATGAAAATTAAATAATAATTGAACAATATATAACCTGATTGAAATGGAGTTCGAAATGTTTGATTTTTTAGTCAACTTTTTTGGCACTATAGTTACCTGTCTTTTCATTATTT
>NZ_JABSOV010000008.1 GCF_013215345.1 Colwellia sp.
TGGTTTAGATTATGTATTCCCTGGCTTTAGCTCAAGGTTACAATCAGCTCATGCAAATGCTAATTACTACAGCCTTTGGGGTGCTGGTCATTATGCCATGAATGATTATAAAGAGTACTTCGCTGAAGGTGTGCAAAGTTTCTTTAATGCCAATATGGGTGGTGGTCCAAATACGCGTAGTGCACTACAAGCTGCAGATCCAACCTTGTATGGCATCATCTATGAAATTTTCGGTAACAGCCCTTTCTACCGTTCATGCCCATAAGGTGGCTTCGTTGATTTAGATAAGTCTAGGCACTTCAGTTATTGAAGTGCCTCAACTCAGTACCCCAAGCTTCCACTAGTGTACTTAATTCATATCTTGTTGTGTCTTAGGGAATTACTTATTTTGACAATAATTCAACCTGGTCTGTCAGTGTTTACTAGGTAATTCGCTTATTAATACCAATTGTTTTTACCTTGCCTTCATACATGGGGCGAAACGCTACTAAGTTGACTTAAAAATAAGGCTTACCTGCCATGACCACAACCAACAATGGCGGTAATGGTAGTACATCAGTTGAGCTGCGCGGTTTAGGCTCAGAACGTACTCTAGTTTTAATTAACGATAGAAGACCAGCGACAAGTGATTTTCAAACAATCCCTGCTTCAATGATTAACCGTATATAAATATTAAAAGATGGTGCCGATGCGGTAGCCGGTGTTGTTAACATCATTACGCGTCGCGATTTTGAAGGCGTAGAGTTTAATGTGATAGTAGTGTTGAGTTCCTCAACCACCCTTGGTCTGTTAGCCCATGGAGCGCTTCCGCTGAACAAGATGAATTGTCTTTTTGGCAGAACGGTTTAATTCCGCCAAATCAAGCTGGTGGTAACGTCACCTCTATTGGTAGTGGTTCACCACCTTGTGGTCAATATTATATGCAAGGTCGCCCTATGATACTTGTGATGGTGGTGTTGCTAATATCGGTGATATGCGTGATTTCGACAACCCTGCCGATACCTATAACTACGCACCGGTAAACTTTTTGCAAACCCCATACTAAAAATTAAACATATTTGTTGAAGGCAGTTTTGCCTATAACGACAATGTTACTTTCTACACTGAAACGCGCATAAACAAACGTACTTCTCGTCAAGAATTAGCCGCAGTACCTTATGATACCCGCTACGATCCTGCTTATAGCGGTATATTACCTGATGGCACTGCTTTTAATGGTGTATCAAAAGACAACTACTACAACCTCTTCGGTGAAGATGTGAGCCGCTCACGTCGCCGTATGTTAGAAGGTGGCCGTAGTTTTGAACAAGACAATGTTGGCTTTCAACAAGTTATTGGTATGGAAGGTGAATTTGGTGACGGCTGGAGCTATGATTTAAATTACAATTATGGTTACAACCAATACGCACTAACAGAATTTGGTCAGATTTACGAACCTAACTTAGCTAAAGCCATGGGCCCTTCTTTTAAAGACTCTGACGGCAATATTGTTTGTGGTACCGCAGCGGCCCCCATTGCCGGTTGTGTATCTATGAACGTATTTGGTGGCCCGGGTTCAGTGACCCAAGAAATGCTTGATTATACTTCAGCACCTTTATCTAGCTCCGGAAATTACACCTTACAAACGTTAACGGGTTTTGTTGGCGGTGACATTTATGAATTACCAGCGGGTATTTTAGCAGCTGGTGTTGGTTTTGAGTATCGCTACGATGAAACTGAAACCCATGTAGACTCCTGTTAATTTATTGGTGAAGTATCCGATAATACCTCAAAAGCCACTAATGGTGCGTATGATGTAACCAGTATCTTCACTGAAATCAGAGTACCATTTTTAAGTGATTTACCCGGTGTTAAAAGCATAGAAGTACCTATCGGTGTTCGCTATGATGATTTTTCATTGTTTGGCTCTTCAACAACCTACCAACTTGGTCTTGAGTGGCATGTTGTTGATGGTTTATTAGTACGCAGTACCTATGGCACTGTATTTAGAGCTCCAACGCTTGGCGATCTGTATGCTCCACCTGCTGATTCATACCCGTTTACCAGTGACCCATGTAGTAGTGCCACCTGGTCAGATTTAACTAGCGCTCAACAAGGAAATTGTCAGGCAGACAATGTACCTGCTGGTGGTAGTGCCAATGTTGATGGTCAACAACGTTCAACCGTTGGTGGTAACGCAAATTTAACACCAGAAGAAGGTGATTCACTAACTGTAGGCATCGCTTATTCGCCTGACTTTATCGAAGGCTTAGGTTTGACCTTAGATTACTGGTCAATTGAGCTTGAAAACGTTATTGAGGCCGTTGGCGCCGCTGACTCATTAAACGGTTGTTATAAAGGTGGTGTTGCTTCGCTTTGTAATAACGTTACCCGAGATAGTAAAGGTGAAATTATTGATATCAGTGAACGCTCTGAAAACCTAAGTGCCATGACAGCTAAAGGTATTGATTTTGAGGCAAACTATACTTTTGAAGCTCTATCAGGTGAGTTCTACTTAAACCTTTCATGGAGTCACTTTTTAGAACGTGAAAACCAAGTAGTTGATTACAAGTTCGACTTTGCTATGGAGGACCTCAATGGTCAATTTGAAAACGATAATAGCTATGCCACTGACAAAGTAAACTTCACCGCTAACTATACCTTAGATAACCTAAACTTAAGTTATGCCGCTTACTTTATCTCAGGGCTAGAGTATTATGATTTATTATATTACGGCAGCACACCAAATAATGCTAATGACCAAAGTCAAGGCAATCATATGTATAACGTTGACTCCATTTTGTATCATGATATAACAGCCAGTTATAGCTTTGATACTGGCACCACGATTTCTGCTGATGTTACTAACTTAACCGATGAAGAGCCAATTTATATCGAGCCTGCGCAAAATGGTAATACTGATGAAAGTAATTACCGTTTATTTGGTCGTAGTTGGTTTGTTCGCTTTAGCCAACAGTTCTAATGTTAGTTAGTTAGTTAGTTAGTTAGTTAACGATTCATGGACTAAAACCAAAGCCACTATAGCAATATAGTGGCTTTTTTAATGGTTATGATTATCAAGAATCAGAGTGTTTAAAGTAATTAACTTAAAATTTATTTATGGGTAATAAGGTGAAGAGATGATTAATGTCTAAAAAATTAACTTTATAACAGCTAAGTCAATAATGGACAATTACATCAGTCTAGCCACCCAACAAATAAAAACGGCCAGTAATTATCATCCCAAATTGCCATTGAATATCACTTACTACGTCCATTGAATTATATTAGATTTACCACGAGTGAACTAGGATCACTTCGTGCGCTATATAGTCCTTTCAGTCTGAACAAGACCATAATTAGGATGTTCAGATCATGTACCTATTTCATACGAATATTGTGCGCTAATCACTTTGATGATTTCTCCTTTGCTTTCGATGTTATAGGTACGCCTTAGCTCAATAACACTCTTAAAAAACATCAATAAACGTCTATTTGATTGATCTCATAGTAATTAATACCGTTTTCTATAGTGGGTATTACTGCGCGGGCTTAGTAACATCCTATCTTTGATTAAAAAATTGGTTACAGTGGTTTCTAATTCTATGAATTTGTGGGATATTAATGTAAATTAAATTTTGATTATGGGACGGACATTACTGAGCCGGCTCCATAATAAGCTGTTATGTTTTAAGGAAAGTCTGTGGAAGTATCACTTCGTCCAGTAACAAAAGAAAATTATGAAAAAGTTTGTGAACTCGATATCACAAAAGAACAGGAAGGTTATGTAGCTTGTAATATGTGGTCAATAGTTGAATCTAAGTACAATGAAGGGTATGAAATCAGAGCTATTTATATGAAAGAAGAGCCCGTAGGTTTTTTTATGTGGGTACAAGAATCTAAAGTTAAAATTTCAATTTGGCGCTTTATGGTTGATAAAGAACATCAACA
>NZ_JABSOV010000080.1 GCF_013215345.1 Colwellia sp.
GTGCTTTTAATAATGTCACCTTAACAGCAAGTTTCGATGAAAATGTAGGTCTACCAAATACAGCGCCTGTTGTTTACATCAATGGTCCGTATGCAGCCGATGAAGGTGTCGCAGTGATATTTAGTAGTGCTGGCAGCTATGACTCTGATGGCTCTATTGCGTCATATAATTGGAACTTTGGTGACGGCACAAGCAGTACCTCACCAAACCCAAGCCATAGCTATACGTCTGCAAATAATTATACCGTCACCTTGAGTATTACCGACAATCAAGGTTTAACGGAAACAGCAACAACTACAGCTAATATTAGTGCCACGACCACACCTGGTAGTAATGTGCCTGATATGTGTGCAGTACAAGGGCCACAATCAAGTGGTCAAGTACAAGCGGGACAAGCCATTTGTCTTGGTAATATCAGTACTAGTTGGTTATCCGTTGGCGATGTAAGCGGCCATAGCAGTATTGCCATCACTACAGGTCATGGTACCGGTGACTTAAGTATAGAGTTTAGTAATATGGGCTGGCCAAATGGTGCAAATCATCATGGTGCTTCATATAATGCGGGTAATAGTGAGTGTATTTACTTAACTAACTTATCTGAATACTGGGGATATATAAAAGTTACTGGTGAAGCGAATAATGCTTCCTTAGTGATTGATTTTGATACCAGTGGCTGTCGTTAAGGCTATTGATGTCAATAAAATAATGAAAGTAATACCAATCGGGCTAATTAAGTATTCACTTAGCGAGAATTAATCCGTTTGCTATAAACTGAACCGCAAGACAATAAAAAGCCAGAGTTTACTCTGGCTTTTTGTTATATCTAGTGACCCGTCCTAAATAAGGTGTTAGTCAATTTCTTCAATGGCAATACCAATGAGGTAACAATTATTACTTTCTTCTTCAATACGAACCACTCGACCACTAACATCCAGTGCTTGTACTTGGCTGCTAGCAGAATCTACTTTAACTCTTACCTGGGTAGAAATAGCTAATGGGTGCTCAATTTCAAACGCCATACCCGTCGCACTTAAATCTCGACAAGTAGCAGTAAGTTGACTGTTTACTTCGTCATCAATAACGGTAACAGTAACTTCACTATTCAACATCATGCGATAAAAATCACGTTTATCATCAAAACCGTTCATTCGCTCTCCAAAGCAGACTATATACAACGCTATTATTTATACTGAGCAAAGACAGAAGTGTCAACTAGTGCTGATAAAAAAGTAATGAATTTGTACAACTATCACCCCTCTTACCTAGCACTTCACTAACGATTAACTAAACCTAGCTTGCAATTGACTAACTATTGACTAGCACTTAGCTGTAATTATTACTTTAACCCTCACTGCCCTTCGCCACTTAGATTAAGAAAATCCCTTTAAATGACTGAGAATACGTTTTACTGATATCGGCGTCGCAGTACCCAGGTTTTGGGCAAATAAAGAAACCCTCAGCTCTTCAATTAACCAGCGGGTGTTAAGTAACTCATTCTCAACTGGCTTATCTTTGCGCTGCTTATTGATAATAGCTTGATAGGCGTCAAGCACTCTATTGACATCAATAAGTTTTAACCTGTCTTGGTTAGGGTCTATAGGCAGCTTTTCTAAGCGCCTTAACATGCCTTGTAAATAACGAACAATATCATCTAGCTTACTTAAACCTGAGAAGGTAACAAAACCTTTGAACACTAATTTTTCACATTGCTGCTTAATATCACCGTGAGATTGGATGACATTTAACGGTACGCTACCTTTCATTTTTTTAGTTACTTCATGGCGTAAACTTAATGCCCTTTCAACTTTAATAGTAGCCGCTAATACACAATCAGCAATTTCAGCCCTGACATAATCGCTACACTGACAAAACTGCTTTTCATCTCTAGGTAGTTGACCATCATTTTGCTGTTGAGCAAACTGCTGCACTAAAGATAAACAAGCACCTTGAATACAGTCTTGTAAAAGCTCATTGATTGAGCCAAAAGGATTAAAGTACAAACCAAGTTTGGCTTTATTAGGCAGTTTTTCCTGTAAATATTTTACCGGTGTAGGGATATTCAACAAAATTAGTCTACTAATACCTTTTAACATAGCGTCTTGTGCATGTTGCTCTTGTTCAAAAAGCTCAATTGCGACACTGCTTTTATGGTCAACTAACGCTGGAAATGCCTTAATGGTGATATTGGCGACTTTCTTTTCATAACCTTTTGGTAAATTGCCAAAGTTCCACTGGGTTAAATCGGCTTGCTCTATGCCTTTTTCTGCTACTTGTTTTATCGATGCTTTAACTTTACCTTGTAGCTCAGCTTTCAGGTCATTAAGGTCTCTACCCTGTTTTAATAACTTACCTTTATCATCTACCACTTGAAAATTCATGGTTAAATGTACTGGTAGAGAAATATCCTGCCAAGCTTCTTCGGGTAAACGCACCCCCGTCATGCGCAATAACTGTTTCGCTAACGCAGCTTGTAAATTACCAGTTTCACTTGGCATTGCCGCTAAACACGCTTGGGCATAGTTAGGCGCGGGGACAAAATTACGCCTTAATGCTTTAGGCAGTGCTTTAATCAAGGCAATAGCGAGCTCTTCACGTAGTGCTGGAATTAACCAATCAAAGCCAACATCTTGTACTTGATTCAATAAAGCAATGGGTACAATAAGGCTAATACCATCATCAATGTCCCCAGGACTAAAATGATAACTGAGCGGTAAAGTGATGTTGTCTTGCTGCCAAATATCTGGATAGTCTGCTTTACTGAGTTCAGCCGATGATTCATTCAATAAAAAGGCTTTGCTAAAGTCTAATAGCTGTTCATTAGCTTGCTTCGCATTTTTCCACCAAGCGAGGAAACTACGTTGGCAAATAATGCTATCTGGTAATTTATCACTGTAAAAATCAACCAAGTGCTGTTCATCAATCAAAAAATCTTTACGGCGGGCTTTTTGCTCTAACGCTTCAATGCTTTCGACTAACAGCTGATTTTTTCTTAAAAACTTTTCTTTAATAACACAGTCACCATTGACCAGTGCTTCGCGAATAAATATTTCACGGCAAGTAACGGGTTCAATAGTATTAAAGTTAATCTTGCGTTTACTGACAATACTTAAGCCATATAAAGTCACTTGCTCAAAGGCCATTACCGCGCCTTGCTTTTTCTCCCAGTGCGGCTCACTGTAATTTCGCTTAACAAGGTGTGGCGCGAGCGGCTCAAGCCACAAGGGGTCAATCTTGGCATTCATACGGGCAAATAATCGGCTAGTTTCTACTAATTCAGCTGACATTAACCACTTAGGTGATTTTTTAGTTAAAGCTGAACCAGGGAAGATAAAGAATTTCATGCCGCGAGCACCTTTGTACTCGCGATTTTCATCTTGTTGACCGATATGACTCAATAAGCCAGATAATAATGCCTGGTGGATAGGGGTTAATGCGGAGTCTTGCTCGTCTTCTTTTGCCTTACCTTCTACTGAGCCTGCTGCTTGACCTTGCTGATTACTCGGCATAGTAAAACGGTAATCAACGGATGTTAACGGTATTTTTTGCTCTTTAAGTGTCATCTTTAATTGGCTAAAGATATCTTGCCATTCACGTAAACGCACATAAGAAAGAAACTCACGCTGACAGAGCTTTCTAAATTGATTTTGCTTTAATTCTTTTTGCTGTTCGCTAATATACTGCCAAAGATTAAGTAAACTAACAAAATCTGAATGCTTATTTTTAAAACGATTATGTTTTTCATCGCTAAGCTGTTGTTTTTCGTGTGGCCTTTCACGCGGGTCTTGAATACTTAACGCACTCACTATAATCAGTATTTGTTCTATACAACCAAACTCAATGGCGGTGATAACCATTTTGGCCAAACGTGGGTCGATAGGGAATTTAGCTAATAAACGCCCTGATTTTGTTAACTGTGTGGTAGGACTTACCTGATTGCCTTTAGCTGATTTGTTAACTTTTTCTTTGTCAGGCTTACCTGCAGGCTCAAGCGCGGCAATTTCTTCCAATAAGCGCACACCATCGGTGATATTACGGTTGTCAGGAGCTTCAACAAAAGGGAAATTAGCAATATCGCCTAGATCTAAGGCATGCATTTGCAAAATAACCGTGGCTAAGTTGGTGCGTAATATTTCAGGATCGGTAAATTCAGCTCTACTGTTATAATCATCCTCTGAATATAAACGGATACATATACCGTCAGAGACCCGACCACACCGACCGGCACGTTGATTAGCACTTGCCTGTGAAACCGGTTCAATCGGTAAACGTTGTACCTTGGTGCGAGAACTATACCGTGATATACGCGCGGTACCCGGGTCAATAACGTACTTAATCCCCGGTATGGTTAAGCTCGTTTCGGCAACATTGGTCGCCAAAATTAGGTTGCGACCACTATGGGGCTTGAATATCTGGTTTTGCTCACTAATGGTTAAACGTGCATACAGAGGCAGAATATTGGTGTGGCGTAAATTCGCTTTATTAAGTGCTGCCGCAGTATCACGTATTTCTCGCTCACCATTAAGAAACACCAAAATATCGCCTTGCCCACACTCACTGAGTTCATCTACCGCCGATAAAATACCACCGATAATATCAACAGTTTGTGTTGAGGGCTCATCCGCGTCATCGACGGGTCTATCATTTAAGGGTCTATAGCGCATTTCAACAGGAAAAGTCCGGCCTGATACTTCGATAACTGGTGCTAACACGCCGGTTTTACTGGCAAAGTGCTTGGCAAAGCGTAGCGGGTCAATAGTCGCCGAGGTAATGATAACTTTAAGATCAGGACGTTTAACCAGTATTTGCTTTAAATAACCTAAAATAAAATCGATATTTAAACTACGTTCATGCGCTTCATCGATGATGATAGTGTCGTATTGACGCAGTAAGCGATCTTTTTGCATTTCCGCCAGCAAAATACCATCAGTCATTAATTTTATATAACTGCGCTCACTGACTTGATCATTAAAACGGACTTTGTAGCCTACTTGGTCACCTAGCTTGGTACCTAACTCTTCGGCAATTCGGTTCGCCACAGTTCTCGCGGCGATACGTCTAGGTTGAGTATGGCCAATCAGACCATCAACGCCACGACCAAGTTCAAGACAAATTTTGGGGATTTGTGTGGTTTTTCCTGAGCCAGTTTCGCCAGCAATAATAACCACTTGGTTAGCTTGAATGGCTTGCGCTATTTGCTTAGCATTATCTGCAATAGGTAAACCAGCGGGATAGCTTATTTTTGGTAAATCACGGATTTTTTGTTTTTTATCGGCAATTGATTCTAAAATATGTTGTTGTAACTGCTCAACTAGCTTTATTTGCTTGGCTGATAACGCCAGCTGCCCTAATTCAGCCTGATTCATAGAACCAGCCTCTTTAGTTATTGTTTTCTTAAGGTTAGTTAACCTTTTTATGAAGCGCCCCACATCACATTTTTTGGCTTGCGGCAATAAATCAAAAAGTTTTTTTATATGGGAAAATACTGTAATAGCGGACTCAATCGAAACAGACAAAACAAACTCGGATAGAAAATAAAAAGGCTATTTTAACAGTAAAGCCTGATAATTACAGCGAGTAAAGCATTAAAAATAGTAAGAATATCGACAGAAATTTAAAAAGATGTCTCTGTCACGGTGAAGTGAGTGCCTACAGTGGCAACACGGAAAACGGGGGGCTGCGTACTTATATTTTTAGTTAGTCACTTACGAGCAAACTTGTGACTTTAGGAAAAACATGCAAAAAAGCTGTCGCTAAGTCAGAATCCTCTAGTAAGTTTGCAAAGTTTAAACAGATAAATCTACTAAGCGGCCTTTTCGATCATCGGCATCATTTCGGCTTGACTCTGCAGCTCTACTTTCTTGAACTTGCCGATTCGATTCTTGTTGTTGTTCTTTAATACGCTGATCGTCTTGCTGACTAGCCACTTGTTGACGCTGTTGTTGCAGCACTTGAGCTACCGAGCTATTACCTTCGATTGGCGAAACCATTTTAGCCTCCAAATTTATTTAAACAGTCAAAACAGTCAAATAATATGTGCTATCTCTACTTACTATTATAGCAGTATAGGTCAACAAAACTAACCTAGTCCCCTAGTAACTTCTCGAGGAACTTTCCGGTAGTTATGAGTTTGATCATAATAAATAGTCTTTATTTAAGAAAATAAAAATAACCTCCTGTACCACAGGGAAAATCAATAGAAAAAGGTATTTTGCGTATAACAAGGGTAATAATACCGAGCTAACAATAAGTAAGGCATATAAGCACATCACTAATAACTGACTCTTAGCGAAAGCAAAAGCGGCAACGAAACCTCCTACTAGGCCAAAATTATCCAAACGAGCTATAAAACAAGGTAATACATCAACAATCATAGATAGCAGCGCAAATAGCCAGGCGGACTTTTTATTTTACTCTTTGCCTACTCTTTCTTTGCCTTAGCCTTTTTCATCGTTAAATCTCGAATGCCGATTAGATTACCAATCAGCATCAAACCACCGCCAATAAGCAAGGACAACTCGAATGCTTCACTATAAAAAACCACGCCAACCATGGCAATTAACGGCAGTCTGAAAAAATCGAGGGTAATGATGGTAGTGACTTCAGCATACTGCATTGCCTTAGCTAAACAAAAATGTGCTGACAATGCGCTTAGACCAATAACGACCAGCCAAAGCCACTGCTCACCTTGTGGCCAAACCCAAGCTGACAATGATAATGCCAAGCCAATAGGTAATTGAATAAGGCACATAAAAAGTAAAATAGTTAAAGGTGACTCTGTTTTTGCTAAAGACTTGGTGGTGGTGTGTGATATAGCAAAACAAATGGCTGAGCCCAGTACCACAATAGCAGCATAATCAATTAAGGCATAACCTGGTTGTACAATAGCAATAACACCTAAGGTACCAAGAAATATAGCTATCAGTTTATTTGCGGTTACTTTTTCATTAAGAAAAAAGCTGGCAATTAACAAGGTCCAAATAGGCACAGTGAACTCTAACGCGAACACTTCTGCCAGTGGTAATAAGCCAATACCAAAAAACCAGCCGTATTGGGCAAGAAAATGAAAAATATTACGAAACAAATGTAGTTTCACCACCGGGTAACGTGGTTGATTAAGTACTGCCTTTAAACGCTGATCTTTAAAAAATCGTGACCGAATAAAGTAAACCCCCAATAGGAACACTAAGCCAATAGCACTGCGGATAGCCAGAGATTGAGCAATACTAAGCTCACCACTTAGCTCTCGAGCACCGATAGCAAGGATACAAAAGGAGGCTAATGCCCCTATCATCCATAAAAAGAGCGCCATATTAGTTAAGCACTATTATTTTTAGCAGCAAAAGCTAGCGCTCAACAAAATCTGATATCAAGCAGTGTCGTCCAGACAGTGCTTGATATCAGCCCGCGTCCTGACTTAAGTGCATCAACAAAAGTAATGGCATTTTGTATTGCTACACTGAGCGAGCTAATAGGCAATATTGCAAATAAAAACAATTTAGCTATTAAAGATGGTAACTGTGCTGGTTTCATATCCGTTTATTCAATGAGCGACTAACCCATTGTTCACTAAATAAAATAGCGTTTAATCATAGTGGATATACTAAAAAAACCAAGCCCTTTTTACTTTACTGTCAAGATGAAAGGTTAGTTATAACCTAATTCATAAACTTGGCTTTCATCCTGATCAAATAAAGCTTCAGTATTTTGTCTACAACCTAGTTCATCCCTGCCATCTTCTTGAATAATTATTTTAACATCTTGCTGATAAGCCTCTAGCATTGCCGCGGTCATTATCACCCGTCTATTTTTCCTAATACTGTAATTTAACATAGTACCCTCAACTTAATAAATGGCTACGCCCGTTTCATTCTCTACAGTACTACTGCATCAAATGTGCCAAAAATCAGTCAGATTTACGCATGATTTCCCTTGCTTTTTTTTAAGTGAATAAAATGAAGTACTGAGATTTACCATTTTGCAAAACAATTGTTGCAAGGTGAGAGTCATTTTAAACGTTTATCTGTAGCAATAACTCAGAGTCTATATTTCGTAATATGGATTCCAGCCTCGAACAATTAAAAGGAATAAATAGAACACTTTAACTAAGCTGCACGTTAAATGAGCTTAGTTAAAGTATTGGAATTGCTAGCGGCTCATCCTTGACTAAAATAATGACAAGCTATGTTAGCTGCCATTAAACTGACGTTAGTTACTTCGGTCATTACTTCATTAGTGATGCCGTTCGCTACACTTGTCGTTTCTCCGGTAGCAATTCCGTTAATTACTTAGGTAATAAGACCTTTAATAATGACTTATGGATTATTAGCCTTGTGTGCAATTTTTTTCTCTGTGGCTTTTAACGCATTCTCATGCCAATACTGCCAGTGCATATGCAATTCATCTTCGGTTAAATGCGCTGGTTGTAGATAGTCTTTATAGGTATAACGATAAAATTGACGCGGCTTTTGTGGGTTATTATCTTCTGCTTCAGCGACATAGTTTTCATTATGCTCAACTAGCCACAAATTGAATTCATCATTAAACTTTTCACCTGACTCAGCTAATAATTTTTTGTAGCCGGCAAAGAAGTCTGTCTGTAAAAAATGGGCCATCTTTCTATAATCTGCTTGATGGTGTTCATTCATAAAACGCACCGCTAAATAGCCCCAACGATAAACCCTGTCAGTACCATCTTTATATTCAGTATTGAAAACATCCGTTAAGCTCGGCCAATCTTTTGCTTCAGTATCATTAACCAGCTTAAAGGCTTTAGGATTGTTATCTTCATTAGCCACATATTCAGCAAGTCCTTCAGACCACCACACCATATGGCTAGGAAAGTGATTAAAGGTGTCGTATTTTACGAAGCGACCGTCTAAGTAATGGACAAATTCATGGTTAAGATTCCACACGGCAAACTCAGGTCTAAGCCAGAAGTGTTCGAATGAATAGAAAGTAGCGATATTATCGGGGTCTTGGGTAGTGCCCTCAATGTACATGCCACCATTATCGGTATTAATATCAAAAACTAATTGGCCGTACTTATTATATTCTGCGTGATTATCAAAAATTACCACACGTAATTTATCATTAAAATCGTTAGCTACTGGCTCATTATTGGTTGCTAAGATGTCATGAAAATGACTTTCTTGAGAAATTAGTTTCTGACAAGAATCGTTTAATTGCGCTAAAGACATGGCTTGGGTCAGAATATAAATTCGGTCTGAACACTCATGATTAATAGGCAAGGCTTGCTCTATCGATGGTGCTATACAACGCCCCTCAAGAGTGCCCTCTTCACATTCAGACTTTCCTCGAAAAGTATTAACCACATAAGGCACACTAAACAGCGTTTTGCTTTGCTGTTGTGTTACTTGCTTGTCCGTATTTATCGCAGCCCAAACACTGTTATCAAGGGCATGCATTTTAGCTTCAACATCAAGGGATAATTCATCATCATCTAAACGCTTTTGATCATCGGCTGAGCGCTGATAATATTCATTCCAGTACTCTTTATTATATAAATTATAATATTGGGCCAATGCCCATAACGCGTGTTGTTTAGGCCAGTCATTATTAGCTAAGGTATTATTTTTAGCGGTAATCAATTGTATTAGCGCCTGCTGTAATTCATCCTCTCCCAATACGGCTTGAGTAAATACACTTTCATTTTTTCTACGTGCTTCATAAGGCAAAATAGCGCCCGCACGTAATATTTCCCACAAGGCATAATCAATTGCCTTATTATTTTCTTTGTCATTTGTTAGAGACGTATTGGATAAATCGGCACTCGCATAAAGGTTTATTAACTGACTTAACGGTTTCACTTGCTCAGCAGTAAAAGGCTGTAATGGCGCTAAGAAATATAACCGGTATAAAGCCACAGCGTAGTTTTCATGTAAACGTGCGGTAGTTGCATTCACTGCAAAGAATCCCGGCATATTGTACAAATCAGTCAAGGCATTGTTTACCGATTCTGCGGTATGTTCAGACCAGTTTTTATCAGTACCAAAACTACTATAAATACGTAAATAGAAAGTAAGTTTTTCCAACTTCTCACTATTTAATTCGCCTTTTAACGCTTCGATTGAAATGGCTTCAGCAACCGCTTTAAGCATACCAGCTTGATAATGGTTAAAATCTTGACTCCACAATTGCTCAACATCCGTAGCTAACACTTGGGCAACTCTAGCGTCGACTTGCCCCGCTACTGAGCTGATACTTTCTTGCTGTTCGACTGTGGTAGGAAAGCTATTACTGCAAGCTGAAATGACCGAAGCAATAGCAACGGCGGCAAGTGTCATTGAAAATTTATACATGTGGAAATCTTTATTGTTTAAATAATAAAAACATTATTGCATACAATATACCAGCGTACACTAACTATTTAGCTCAGTTATTTTGCTCTAATAAGCCGCTTTAAAAATCAATACAGCATGTACTAGTGACTCATTTTGATTATTAAAAGCGCCTTGAACCGATAACTATTAACTGTTTCATACTAATCAGTTAATATTCGACTCATTGACCAATGAAGAAAGTTACTGAAAAGCATATGAATATAGTTTGTAGCAATTGTTTTACTACCAATCGAATCCCTGATAATAAAGATCATAGTAAGGGTAAATGTGGCAAGTGCCAGCAAGGGCTTTATTCCTCAAAACCTATTGAACTCACTAACAACACTTTTGCCGCCTTTATTGAGCGCAATGACTTACCGGTAGTTGTTGATTTTTGGGCTAGCTGGTGTGGGCCGTGCCAAAACATGGCACCTATTTTTAGTAAAGTAGCGCAAGACTCGCCAACAATACTGTTTGCTAAAGTGAATACTGAGCAAGTGCAACAGATAGCAGCTAATGTGAATATTCGCAGTTTACCCACCTTGGTTTATTTTCATCAAGGTAAGGAAGTCAATCGTATTTCTGGCGGCCTTAATGAAATGCAAATGAAGCAATGGTTAGTGCAAAGCTTACAAAAAATCACTAACTAGATAGTTGTTCACTAAATAGATTACATATAAAAAAAGCCGCTATTGCGGCTTTTTAGTGTTCATTTAAGAATGATATAAGTACTTTGTTAAATTACTGTACTGGTAAAGTAATAGTACCTGTTGAAACTTCACCAGCTTTAGTCTCTAGAGAATATTCGAAACTGATAGTGTTCGTTTCAGTACTGGTGTTATCTGAAATATATACCCGGGTGTTCATTCGATAAATTTTTTGAGTTTCTTGTTGAGCAGATTTGACAATAACCGAACGATTATATGCTTGATTAATGATAGATTCATTTGCTGCTAAGCTAACAATACCAACAGTCGTTGCGTTTATTACCCCATCTGTAACCACGTAAAAATCCACAAAATCAACCGATGAAACCCCATTTCTGACTATAGAGATTTGACGCAACGTTAACTTCTGTAACGAATGAATATTCAATGGTAAATATAACTGAGCGTAGTTATTCCAATTAATAGGTGTCGATACATCACCTGCTGAATTGCTAGCAGTTATAGCGACACCATTAGAGGTATAATTTTCATTATCTAATTTAATATCAGCCGACGTAAATACTTCATCTATATTGGCATTTATTTCAAAAGTTAATGCATCATTATATATATCAGTACTTTCAAGGCTAGCTTTATTCATCACCGACTTAATATCATAACGATATGAATCAGCCGTGGTCAATGGGCTTAATGGCGTTACTGTTAAGCGAGTATCATTTAAACTTAAAGTAAAAGTAACAGGGAAAGACAGGCCTCCGGTAATTAATGTCGTGCCGGCAGAAATGTGGTCATTTGCATCAGCATCACCTTTTAAAACGGTAAACCCTTGGTCATTGGTTAATGATATATTTTCAACGTCCACCGCTATAGCTTGTGAATAGAAAACACTAAAACTAGTATCTGCTGGGTTAACAGCAGATGCAGCAAGTACAACTTCAAGTGGTGTTTCGCTTTCAAGAATCACTTGTGGAGCAAGAGCAAAATCAATCACACTAGTACTAGGGATGACGAAACAACAGTTATTATTACCACCATTTTTCGTAATACTTAAATTACCGTCGTCTAGCTTACTTACAGTAAACGCACTACTTTGATATTTATTACCCTTGCTTGTAAAAGCTGGTAATTGAAGACTTATAGTATCTTTAATTTGAGTATTTATTACATATTGGTTAGTTAATTCATCAAATGTACTATTAACAACACTATCTTCTATATAAAAAGTTGCATCAAGAAGTGGTTGTGCTGCGTCATCTACTAAAGAAAGCCTTATTTCAAGATCTGTAGACATTGGCACTTCATTAATATGTATTATTGAAAACTGCTTGGTGTTCGCAGACCCTATATATAAATCACGCCCGCGTAAAAAGTTATTAAGCTCCGGTAGATAATCGACCTCACCATCTTTATCAAAATCTAAGTTAGCACTAATGCTGGTATCAATAAATCTTGGTAAAGTGATAGTGTAAAGACCTGTTTCAGCATTAAATGTAGAAACATGCTGATATTTATAAGCCGATGAATTAGCTCCTGAATGAGAATAAGCAATGAACTCTAATGTCGGTAAAGCACTACTTGTTTCATTATCAATAACAGCAATTTCTATATCTACCGCTTCAGAAACAGCAAAATTACCAAAATCATCAATACCGTCAGTACTTCCATAAAAAGTTTGGGTAAAAAAAGTTCTTGAAAGGAATTTATTATCCGGGCTTGAGATAATGATATCTATATCTGAAGCTTGGGGTAAGCCAGTTAACTCAAACTCGCCATTAGTTACTTCAAAATTGGAGATTAGCTCTTTAGAGCCAACTTTTACAGTAATTAAGGCATTATCGACCGGCTCAAAATCAAGTGCATCAACAACAACACCTTTAATATTTACGCTATTTTCGGATTGCTCTAATAACGCTATAACATCTGAATTGTCATCTTCAAGACAACCATTTAAAAATACTACAGCCAGCAGCGTAGTGGCAAGGTTTAGATATTTCAATTTAATATAAAGCAAAGGAAGCTAACACTATAATCGTTAGATGCATTCCTTTGCATGGCGGCACCTATTCATACAGACACCTAAATCGAGGGGGATTCTAACGGTAACAGCCAAATTACACAAGTTGTTCCCCATCGTAACTAGATGATTCTATGATATATCTCACTACACCAGGGATTTCATTCTGAGATTAATTGCATGAACTAAGCTTAGACAAATAGTAAATTTTCAAGCTTAACAGGGAATATGGCATTATTACTGATGTGATTAACGCGATGAAAGAACGAGGAGTCAGCTTTGTTATACAGTATGTATCTGTTAAGCGGATAATCAAATACATGAAAAAGTTGAATCTACTAGAATAATCTATGGTTCACCAGGTGTCCAATAGAATTATTATCTCAAACCGCAATAATGACGGGAGAACATAGTTTTTAACGATTAAATACATCAATATAGCAAAAGTATATAAAATCCAACATGCATCACTAAATAAACTGCCTTAGAGTATTGAAATCGCCCTCTAAGACATATGCTAGCAGCAAAGTAGTTTAGGCCAATGATGAAGTCCGTTTCCCTTACTGCTCTCACTTGTGTTTGATGAGTAAATTTTTATTAGTTCTGAATCTTTGCAATTGTCGCTGTTACCCGATCTTTATTCATCACCACGCCAGTCTGTAATGTTTGCCACTGGACTTTAACATCGTCTATGTTTACTGCTTGCCCAACTTGGATTACACCGACCATGCCTAAGGCAAAATGCGGTAAACACTTATAAAGATAAGCCCCTTCTTGCTTAAACTCTACTACTGCAGTTTTACCCATAGGCGTACTAAAAGCACTAGCCCCTTTTGGACTGACTAGAGACTGTGCATTATGAGAAGCATCAGAGGGGATAAAGCGCACTGTATCACCCAGTGCTATTTTCAAAAAGGCTGGCTCCATGATCATAGTTTGACCACTTGCATTGGCGGTTAACATTTTCACCTGATGCTCTTTGGCCACAAGTAAACTCGGTATTGTTAGTAATAGTGCAAAGGTAATAATTAATCGTTTCATTTTTATGCTTCTGTAAGTTGTTTATGAAGCATGGATGATAACAATTCTCATTAATGTTAACAACAATACATTAACAATGATGCATTAACAGCAGTGCTTAAGCTTAAAATGTTTGCCTTGATAATTTATTTATTGGAAGGTTTGTTACTAACTCAACAATATAAAAAGTAATAGCTTTCGGCAACCCAAGACTATTTATGTATTTTATACGGCAAGCACTTTGGCAAGAAGCTGCCGCTTTACCGTTAAAACTACTCCACTGTACCTTCACTCAATGCTAATTAGCTAGCATAGATCTCCGAATCTTTTAATAAGCGCCCTGATGCTCATCATTGACAATAAATATTGCGAGTTTCCAATCATTCTTATTGGCAGCTTTATATTGGCACAAAGTATGCTTTGTGATGTTCTTGTAGATAATAGATCTCAAACATCACAAAGTAACAAGTAAAGGACCGCTATTATGATGATCAACAGCAATTACGCTCAACAAGTTGCACTGGCGAAGTCTAACAATGCTACCTTAGTTAATTTTTCAAACACCACAGCTCCCGTACAAGCCATAGCCGGTGAACAAGACACGGTTACATTATCGGATAAAGCCTTGGCTATGATGAATGGTACTGAAATTAAAGAAATCGCGCCAACTTATGTAAAGCCAGAGACAGCAAAATCGCTACTAGTTAAAAGTGAAGGCGCTAAAAATGACGTTCTGCATACGTCTAAAAGCACTAGCAGAAAGGCTGATGTCATTTTTGATAATCGCTTTAATGAAATAATGCAAAATATTTTGGATCAACGCTTAGGAATCGATCGAGATAAGCTTGAAGAGATCGAAGCCATGATGGAAGAGATAGCTAACAATGAAAATATGAGCCCTGAGGAGAAACAACAGGCATTAGAGAAACTCGCTGAGATGCGCGAGAAGGTAATTGAGGAAAGTAGAGAGATAAGAGAAGTAGTTAAACAAACAGAGTAACTTTTTTAATAACCTCCTAAGCATTAAAGCTAACACTTTTTTTTTTGACTTTGCTTAGTGACATAGCCACATTTACCTGACAGCTAGTGCTAGAATCGCAAAGACAATATTAAGCTAGAAAGTGTTAACTGCTGATTTCAGAAGCGATAGACTCACTTTGCTCAGCACTTAAATCTAATGGAATTTCAACGATAAACAAGGTTTGTGATACTTTCGACTGAGAGTTTTTAGCTGACTCTAGTCTGATCTTACCTTTGAGTAACTGATGTACTATGTTGTAGGTAATATGCAAACCTAAGCCGATGGCCCCTCGACTTCTTTTAGTGGTGACAAAGGGGTCAAAAATAGTATTGACTATCTCTGGGTTAATACCACAGCCATTGTCTGTGTATGCTAACCGTAATGTTTTTTTATCTACTTCAGCATGTATATGTATTTTTCCCTCTGACTTGCCTTCAAAGGCATGTTCTAGTGAATTAGTGACTAAGCAAGTAAGTACTTGTAAAATTGAATTTTCATAGCTGAATAATATTATATTAGTAGGAATATCTGTATTGATACTAATATTTTTCTTTTTACCCAGTTGCTGCCAAATAGGTAAAATATCGAAAAAGCTTTTATCTAGCTTAAATTCAGCCATATTTTCCATTTGCTGATCAACAGAAATATAGCGAAATTGCTGTATTAAATTAGCCACTCGCTCAAAATTAGACATAGCTAGGCTTTCAAATTTATAAATAGTCTCTAAATTATTGTCCAGCTGCGATTTTTTGATATTGCCGCTATTAATTGCTCGTTGTATATCTTCTATAATTTCTTTAATAGATGAAAGCGCGGTAATTCCCACACCTAATGGCGTATTGAGCTCATGGGCGACCCCCGTAACGACACTTGCTAAAGATGCCATTTTTTTCGCTTCAACTAATTCATTCTGGGTATTTTTTAAATTCTCTATCGATTCAAAAGCCGTATTTTTTGCTGCGATCAATTCTTGCTCTTGGCTAGTCTGATCTGTGATATCAGTCCATGTTTGGATCAGTGATTTAGCAAAGGTTTTATTCTGCCTTAACATCCACCATCGACCGTCTTTTGTCTGCACTTTTAACGACATCGTATGTTCGCTGCCGTGGTTTATTAAATCTAATACATACATACGTTCGGCATCATTGGAAAACTTTAAATAAATAGTCGAGATACGGTGATACATACATTCTATGGATTCGCCCACTCCGACAAATTTAGCACCTGCATGACTAAAAGTTTCAGTGAACTTTTTATTTACTAAAATAACCATACCCTTTTCATCACTCAGGACAAAGCCATCTTGCATGTTATCTATCGTTTCAATAACCCGTTTATGGTTGGTTAAAGCCAACTCAAGTAGTTGCTTAATTCTTTGTTTATAAAAAAGTACCGCCATTAATAATGCCATTAACAACACCACACTAATAATAATGGCATAACTAATAGTTCGGTTATCTATACCTGCAGTTTGTATAGTACTGTCGGGGAAAAATAAGGTCGAAGCCATAGCTAAATAATGCATAGTTGCCACGGCAAAGCCAAAAAACAAACCACCTAAGATATCGATACCGCGCCCACTTAAGTTAAAAACATTAATACGACCCGACTTGATAAGTAATGTGGTAACAGCTAACAGCCAAGAAGTTAAAACTGACAAACTAGCGAAGACCACATCGTGTGTCATATAGGCTTGCATCGACATAGCACTCATACCAATAAAGTGCATAGAGGCAATACCAAGGGCAAGTAATAAACCCGTAAAGATAATATTGAGATAACTGATGTACAGTTTAGTGATGTTATGTAATACGAAAATAGCAGCTAATATGGCAGGTAAAATTGAAATCAAGGTAATAGTTAAGTCATAAAAAACCGGAATTGGCAGTGAAAAAGCCAGCATACCGGTAAAGTGCATACTCCAAACACCTAGGCCTAAGGTGGCACCAGCGCAAACTTTTAATAAGTAGTGGTTAGAGCCGACTTTAGTACGAATAAAATTAATGGTATTGAGAGCACAAAATCCGGCAATTGAAGCGACCACATAAGATAAAAACACCAACAGAGGATCATAACTACCTATCAGCGAAGTACTAGCATCTAATCCCCAGCTAAAAAAATGATTATGGTCCATGATGCTAATTACCTGTCGAAGATATGACACTTTCAACTATTCATCAAAGTATAGACGAGGGATATGAGTTTGCTGTGGAGTATGGTTACCATCGGGATCGGTACTTAACGTCACTGTAGTGCTACACAAAGCATAGCAATCACCCTCCACTGGCCTTCCATTTTATCAATCTAAGATGACCTTTTAGAGCCGCTACGAGAGAGTCCCATGAAGCTCAACGGATAGCATATTTCGTTTGTAGCTATTAGACGTATGAGAAATAGTCACATCGAAAGTGCAACTATTCATAAGGTAGGTTTAACACTTTTTGCTAAAGCTTCTACACTTAAAAATAGTAACTCCCACAAGGAAGATATCATGACTAAAGATATTTGGTTTTATGAGCCCTTTGATGCCGACGGATATTTATCTAATTTCGCAGATTTCCCTATCACTTTTGAACATCAAGAATGGCAAACCAGCGAGCATTGTTATCAAGCCAGTAAATTCACTGACAAGGCTATTATTAATCAAATTCAAAAAGCGACCACACCAAAAGAAACATTTGAACTAAGCCGGAAATATTCTGCTCAAATACGGGGCGATTGGTTTGATATCCGCTACCAGCGCATGTTGGACATTGTCAGCGCAAAGTTCACGCAACATACTCGGCTCGCCTATTACTTAGTTGCCACTGAAGAGAGGATTATTAAGGAGCATTCCCATAAAGATGATTACTGGGGCGATGGCGGTGATGGTCATGGTAAGAATTGTCTAGGTAAAATATTAATGCAGGTCAGAGAAGAGCTTAAACAAACCGCTCGTTTTTCATTATTACGTTATTCAGAATCAACCAAATTGCCGACTCAATTTGGTCAGTTCAAAATGCATGGCTTTTATGAACCAAACACTGGCCAAGAACATGTGGTATTGAGTTTTGGCAATTGGAAACAAGATGAAGCGGTATTACTTCGTATCCACTCAGAGTGCTTAACCGGTGATGCATTTTCCAGTTTACGCTGTGACTGTGGCGCGCAACTACAGTTTGCCATGAAAAAAATTGCTGATAATGGCTCAGGTCTACTCATATACTTACGACAAGAAGGCCGAGGTATTGGTTTACTCAATAAAATAAAAGCCTACAATTTACAAGACAAGGGCGCTGACACTGTTGAAGCTAATGTACTTTTGGGCTTTGAATCGGACCAACGTAGTTACTTCTTCTGCAAAGGCATATTTGAATTTTTTAATATAAATACCGTTAACGTAATGACAAATAATCCACTTAAGTTACAGGCACTCGATGAAATTGGTATTAATGTTAATCAACGGATACCTTTGAATGATGGCCATAACAGCCATAATAAGCATTACCTCACGACTAAGAAAAATAAAATGGGCCATATATTAACGATAGAGGATATCTAATCACCGTTCATGGTTACGGGTAATACAGCGATCAAGTTTACCCGTTAACTTAGGTATTATTACTTGGTGTTACGTTCCTATTTGGCATTACTGTGACTGCTACAACTAAAGGGGAGCAACCACTGCCCTCTCCTCTTTTTTACTATAATACGGAAATAAAAACGACCCTCCACTCCTAGAGCCCACAACAAAAATTAAGCAATACATCTATACTCAGTATTATTGGCTCATAATATAAGGTAGTCCTCTAATGAATTCGGTTAATTCAAATACATCAAACTCTATTAATTTGGTGCAAAAGACGATTACCAGCAATACCGCAACTCAAGTCATTGAGGCAAAACAATCGGGCACGCCGGTTGATATAGATGAAATTAAACAGTCTAACCAGC